>JAIKYR010000177.1 GCA_024682995.1 Bacteroidales bacterium
ACGTCGCTCTTCCAGTCGTACATCTCCTGCAGCACCTCGGCATCGGGCTGATAGCGTTGGGGCATCAGGTTGACCTTGTTATGGCCCGAATTTTCGAATTTCGGACGAATACGCGTCTGTTTCTCTGCCAAAACATCCACCTCCGCGACAAATTTCTGCAACGCCTTGTCGTTTCCAATCAGTTTGGCATAGTCGTAACGTTTCAGGATTTCATACACCTGCATCAAGGTGATATTGTCAGGCTGACCCATGATGAACGTCATCGGATCGAAAATGGTCTTGAAGGCAGCGTTCAACTCAGCGTTTCCGCAGATGGTCTTGGCCAGGAAAGCGGCCCTGCGCATCATGTTGGGCTTGTCGGTGTCGAAGGCGGCCGTCTGCACCCACATCATGCCGCGGAAATAACGTTGCAGTCGCTCCGTGCGGGTGTAATGCCCACGGGGACGGAACAGGGCATACGGGAATTTCGCTTTCGTATATTCCATGAACGGCGAGAAATCGGTGCTCGCGGAAGTGCATTTCGCCACTTCGTCGTCCACCATTCTCTGGTATTGCGAGGCTATGGTGCAATTCTCCTTGGGGTCGAGCAGCCGCAGCGCGATGGCGAAATAGACCTGGTTGTACTCGGCAAGTTCCTTCTCCTGTTGATTGACAGGTTTGGCGATGACGTTCGTACATTCACGATAGCCCTTGCGGCAGAAATCCAGCAGGGCATCGAACAGCTTGCCCTCCTCGGCCTTGCGCAACATGCAGTCGAAGTACATGTGGTAGAGTTGCAGATAGAGGTCGGTGGTGACGAAGCTGGGAAAGTCGTGGTAGTCGTTGTTCTCATACACCTGGAACAGCTGGTCGTAGGTGTCGGGCACGATGGCAAAACCCTGTTTCACGAGCATATCCGTGAGCTTCGGGTCAGGATTCTCCAACTGGAAACGGTTTATCAGGTTGTCGATCATCGGTTTGCCATCGGCGAAGTTGCGCTTCTTGAGTTCCTCCTCCCTGGCCTTGAGCTTGGCCATGAAAGCCTCCTCTTCCTTAGTAAACTGATACTTCGGCACCTCTTTGCCTCTGTACTCCGCCTCCATTTCAAGTTCCCATCGGCCCATCATGGTGTCCCAGTACCATGTGGTCTGGTCAAACACCGACCGCAAGTCCGACATCATGAAAGCATATCCCTGACGGGCGTAGAACGCATTGCGCAGCACCCGCAACTCATTGATGCTGAGGTTGGAGATATCCATATTCAGGTCTATCTTCTTGTTCAGCATTTCCACATCGATCTTTCCGTTGCCGGGAAGGATGTAGTGCTTCTTCTCACCTTTTTGGCTCCATCCCATAAGGATGAGCATCGACAGCATGACTGTAACCAGTATTCTTTTCATATTGATAAAATGTTTGTTTCGCTTCTTCTGCTGTTACATTTGTTATAATATATCTCAAAAAACGGGGGCCGAACCTGGACCATTCCCATTCGTCTAAATTATATTGTCCGTTCCGACATTTCTCGATGCTAACCAGTTTGCCGTCCGCCACGTAGAAGTCCACTAACTCCTCGCCCAACCGCGATCCCAACCATAGTGGACGGATTCTCCCGTCGCGGTTCTTGAAGACAAACAGTCGGTTTCCCTTTTCGGGATAATATCTGGTGGACTTCACCACGCCCACCAAGGCCTCCTCCACCCCATCGCCGTCCACATCGCCGATACGGAACTGATAGACCGGATAGGGCAGCCGCCACTCATCCAACGTGGAGTCCGTAGTCAGCACCAGCACGCTGCACGTGTCGTTGGCCCGCTCCAGCGCGAACGTCTGGGCGGACAAGCCTGCACACAGGCAGCACAACAGCGATACTATGGCAGTGCGGAGTAACATAGGATATAGCTTTTTGAGACGGCAAAAATACATTTTTTCACGCGGATTTGCGAGGGTGAGAATAATCATTATCTCCCATGACTATGGCTTTTGTTTGGAGCGGTTTGTGACTTGTGACCGAAACCGCAGATGTGTTGTGTAAAAATTACACACAACTCTTGATTTTTCCCGATGAAAACACTATCTTTGCCGCCGTTTCTTTTAAATGGAGAAAACTATTCAATTAAAAGATTATCAATAAGTTATAAAACTAATATATAAAGAAATGGCAAAAGTTGGGAAACATTATGTGACAGGATTTCTGATTTTGTGCTGTATCCTGATGATGGGATTCCATCCTGTCAGCGCGCAGGACTCCCTCCGCATCAATCTGGACAAGGCCATAGAGATTGCGCTGTCGGAAGCGCCCACCATGCGCATGGCGGACCGCGACGTGCAGATCAAGCAATGGTACAAGAAAGAGCAGATCGCCGCCCTTTTCCCCGATGTGTCGATAGCGGCCAACTACAACCGGACACTCCTCAAACAGACGATGTCCATGGACATGGGCGGCCAGACGATGAACATCAAGGTGGGGCGCGACAACACCTACTCCGTCGGGGCAAACCTGAGCCTGCCGATCATCGCACCGGCATTATGGTCCAATCTGAAGCTCTCCTCCATGGATATTGAAATGGCCTTGGAAGCCGCACGTTCTTCCAAGCTGGAACTCGTCAACCAGGTGAAGCAGGCCTATTTCATGTACCTGTTGGCCAAACAATCCTACGACGTGCTGCAACAGAGCTACGCCACCATGGAAGCCAGCAACCAGCTGGTTACCAACACATACAACCAAGGATTGGTCTCCGAGTTTGAGAAACTGCGTTCCGATGTGGCTTTGCAAAACCAGAAGCCCGCCGTCAATTCGGCAGCCAAGGCTGTACGCTTGGCCAACATGCGCCTCAAAGTACTGTTAGGCATGGACATCAACGAACCGGTGGTTTTCGAAGGGAAACTCTCTGATTACGAAGAGAGTGTGTTGAACGCCACCATGCCTGACGAGAAGGACATCCAACTCGCCTACAACTCGGCCTTGCGCCAGTTGGACCTCGGCATCCAAGAGTTGGAGCAGTCCAAGAAAATCATTATCGGGTCCACCTGTCCCATGCTGGCCTTGGCCGGCAGCTTCCAGTATTCAGGCATGGGCGACGACGGACAGAAATTCACCAACTACCCCTACTCTTACGTGGCCCTGTCGCTGCAGGTGCCCATCATCTCCTGGGTTTCCACCTCTTATAAACTCAAACAGGCCAACCTGAACATCGACAACATGAAAGACCAGCGGTTAGACGTGGAGCGCAACCTGCGCATCGGCGTGCAGAGCTACCTGAACGACATGCAGCAGGCTATGGACGACCTTGCCGCCAACCGCGAAACGATGAATCAGGCACAGAAAGCCTACGACATTGCAAAAAAACAATACGAAGTGGGCATGAACACATGGTTGGACCTCAACAACGCGGAGCTGACCCTCACCAACACGCAGCTCACCTACTGCCAGTCGCTGTACAACTACATCACGGCCAAGGCGAATCTGGATGCCACGTTGGGCATCGGCCAGTAATTTTTTTTCACGAATAAAATCTACCTATAATTATATATAGTATGAAGAAAACGATAAAGATCATGGCCCTGACAGCCCTCGTGGTGATAGGGTGTGCCGGCTGCAAAGACAAAAACAAAAACGCGGCCATCAGCAATCAGAAAATAACCATCCGCACGCAACAGGTATCCGCGCAGGATGTGGAACAGGTTTACGAATACACGGCCACCGTGGAGGCGGAAGCCGTGAACAACATCGCTCCCTTGACCGGCGGACGCATCGACAAAATATACGTGGAGGTGGGCGACCGTGTGAGCAAGGGCAAGGTCCTTGTGCAAATGAACGAGAACAGCCTCAAACAGTCGAAAGCCCAACTCGACAACCTCAAAACGAGTTTCAACCGCCTCGACGAGCTCTACAAGGTGGGAGGCTGTTCGAAGTCGGACTGGGATGCCATGAAGACGCAGCTCGACGTGGCCCAGACCACTTACGACAACCTGTTGGAAAACACCCGTCTGATCAGCCCTATCAATGGCGTGGTTTCGGCCCGCAACTACGACAGTGGAGACCTTTACGGCGGACTGCCGGTGGTCACCATCCAGCAGATCAACCCCGTGAAGATGAAAATCAACCTTTCGGAATCCCTGTTCCAGAAGGTGAAGGTCGGGATGCCCGTTTCGGTCAAGGTGGACGCCTACGGCGACGAGGAGTTCAAGGGTCGCATCAGCCTCATCTACCCGACCATCGACGGTGCCACGCACACGTTCCCCGTGGAGGTGCAGTTGCCCAACGCCAACAGCCGCGTGCGTCCGGGCATGTACGCCCGCGTGACGGTGAACTTCGGAACCTCGCACCACGTGGTCGTCCCCGACGAGGCCATCTTCCGCCAACAAGGCTCCGGCAACCGCTACGTCTATGTCTATAAAAACGGCAAAGTGTCTTTCAACCAGGTGGAAATCGGACGCCATATAGACAATTCCTACGAACTGCTCTCCGGCAACGTGCAGGACGGCGACATGGTGGCCACCACCGGCCTCGCACGCCTGAAAGACGGTCTGGAGGTGAATGTGGAGAACAAATAATTAAATAGTTATTCCTTGAGCAGCCTCGAAGAGGCAAGAGCTCGGTAGCCCAGAGTAAGGCCGCAGGTCGCCACCCTGAGAAAGTTCAGTAAAGTGAAAATGAAACGTTTATTACAGATATGGATGTTTGTTGTATGCGCTACCATTACGGGTATGGCGCAGACCGACAGCTTTGTCATTACGTCGTTGCCGCAGTTCTGGGACTTTGAGACGAACAACACCGGCGGTACCACCGGCCGTCCTTTGCCAGCTTGCTGGACAAGGGTTGCAAATCCTTCAAGTACAGGTGGTTACATAGCGATTAGTAGTATCGCTGGCATGATCCATAGTGGAAGCATTTCCCTGAACTTTAGGCAGTCGCGCGGCTGGTATGTAGTGGTCCCCGTCCTTTCTGACTCCTTGCAGGCCAACAATTTGGGGCTTAACTTCTGGTGGAAGGTGAGCGGCCGTTGGAACACCTGCACCTCTTCCGCGCTCACGGTCGGCGTGATGACCGACCCTGCGGACGTATCCACCTTCACCGCCCTACAGACGCTGACCACCACGGACACCCTCTTCCATTTTGTGGATGTGTCTTTGTCTGCATATACAGACACAGGTAAGTATATTGCCTTCTTTGACGCTACTCCTGTAGGCGCATCCGGCTATTCAGACATCTATATCGATGACCTTTCGTTAGAGTATGCGCCTGCCTGCCCGCGCCCGACAGACCTGACACTGGTGAATTTGGAGAGCCGCACCGCCGATGTCGTTTGGACATCCAATGCTGACTCAACCGACTATGTGGTCTTCTATCGTGCCGTCACGAATCCAACCGTCTGGTATTCCGACACGGTTGCCGGTATCGGCTACACGCTTCAGGACTTGATTCCAAACACCACCTACGAGGTCTATGTCATCACCTTGTGCAGTCCGTGGTCACCATCGTCACACATCACGTTTCGCACCGACTGTGCTCCCGACATTATCGCCGTGCCGCAGACTTGGGATTTTGAGGAGGCGACGACCGGCTATCACGTCCCGCTCTGCTGGAGTCGCTATGTCACCGGTTCCCTTGGAAGTTGCCCCTATATTAGGACTGGATATCCCTATGCCGGTGCGCAATCCCTCTATTTTTTCTACAGCTACGGCAATATGGCCATTATGCCTTATATCAATCCAAATTATCTCGATATCAGGGAGTTACAAGTCTCCTTTTACATCGGTAACCAACGAGGGAATGAAAATCCTGCAGCCACTATAGAGGTAGGGGTAATCACCAATCCAGTTGACCCGTCCACTTTCACATCCATTCAAGTAATCGACAGTATCGGGTTGGACTTCAAATACGTCACCGTTCCGTTTTACCAATATACAGGCGAGGGAACACGTATCGCTTTCCGTGACAACAATCCTTATCCTATTCCTCATGACGCTTCAAGCAGGTATTCCCTCTATCTTGACAACCTGACCATCGACTATTGCGACAGTCTGCCGTGTGCGGTGCCGTATCTTCCGACGGTGTCGGCTATCACAGACACGTCCGTTACCGTGTCTTGGGGGGATGTGCAACATGATCCAAAGACCTATCTGGTTTATTACAAACCCTCCTCCAGCACAATATGGCAGGTGGACACCATTTATCCCGGCGTGCTGACCCATACGCTGATAGGTCTGGACTACCCGACTATTTACGACTGCTATGTGGTCGCCGAATGTAATCCTGATATGCCGTCGCGCACTATTCAATTCGAGACGATGTGCCATAGGATCAGGAGGCTCCCAATATTGTGGGATTTCAACGACATACCTATCGGTCCGGATCTTCCTAAATGTTGGAGGAAAATCACAGCGACCACATATCCGAGAATTGTATCCTCCGCCGGTGCCAGCCATGCATTGCAGTTCATACAGGCAAGCCTCGCCTCTCTCCCCGAGATTAGTACAGAGGATGTGGATTTCTCCCATCTTGTGCTCACCTTCCTTGCCAAATCGTATCCGGCGAATAACGATGTCGTGATGGAAGTGGGTTTGATGACAGACCCGAATGACACTGCCTCGTTCACGTTGGTTCAAACTGTCAGCGGGTTAACCACTACGTATCAAACGTACAGCATCCCATTGAGCGGATTCGAAAACATGGGCGCATACGTTGTCTTCCGCCATTCAGGAAACCCAAACTGCATAACCTATGTTGACGATGTGACGTTGCACTATCCGGACACGTTAATCGATAGGGTGCCATCCTATCCGATGCACGAACATGATGTACAACTTTTCCCGAACCCAACACACGATTACGTAAACGTGTGCGTGACAGACCCAGACATCCGTATTCTCGGCATTGAGGTATATGATCTTTACGGAAAAATCATCCGCACCGCTGAAGGGTCGAATGATTATTCGCACCTTCAGACCCGCATCAACCTTTCAGGTCTCCCCGCTGGTATTTATACCATCCGCGTCCGTACCAACCGCGACACCCTAACACAAAAGATAATATTGCAGAAATGAAAGAAATTATAAGAATATAAAACCTTAAGCAGCCTCGAAGAGGCAAAACGCACGAAGTGCAAGTAACCCCACACTTAGGCCGATAGGCCGCAGTGTGGGGACAGAACAAAACGAAGAAAATAGAAACAACGTAAAATATGAGTTTATATCAGAAATCAGTCGCAAGACCCATCATGACGGGGTTGATATATATCGCCGTCATCATCATCGGCATCTTTTCCATGACCAGGCTGCCGGTGGACCTGTTCCCGCACATGGACGGCAACACCATCATGGTGCTGACCGTTTATGGCGGTGCCAGCGCAGAGGACATCGAGGACAACGTGTCCAAGCCAATTGAGAATGTGCTGAACACATTGAGCGACTTGAAGCACATCACATCCAACTCCAAGGAGAACTATTCCATCGTATATTTGGAATTTGAATATGGTGTGGATATCGACCAGAAGACCAACGACGTGCGCGACAAGCTGGACATGGTGAAGTCGGCGCTACCCGACGGAGCCAACGCGCCCTATCTGTTCAAATTCAGCGCCGACGACATGCCTATCATGATGCTGTCGGTGCAGTCGGACCAGAGCACGCAAGCGTTGTACAAGATTTTGGACGACAAGGTTGCCTCACCCTTGAGCCGTGTCAGCGGCGTGGGTGCCGTATCCATCGCCGGCGCCCCCCAACGTGAGATCCAAGTCTATTGCGACCCCTACAAGCTGGAAAGCTACAACCTCACAATTGAAACCATCGCGCAAGTTTTGGGTGCGGAGAACCGCAATGTCTCCCTCGGCATCATGGATGTGGGCTCCAAGACTTATTCCATGCGTGTGGATGGCGAGTTCAACAGTGCCGATGAAATGGAAGATATCGTGGTCGGCAGCTTCAACAACAAGAACATCTTCCTGAAGGATGTCGCCACCGTCAAGGACACACTGCAGGAACGCATGCAGGAATCCTACACCGACGGCCAACGCGGTGCCATGGTCATCATCCAGAAGCAGACCGGTGCCAACACCGTGAAAATCTGCAAGAAGGTGTTGGAACAGTTGCCAAGCATCAAACACTCTCTACCTGCGGATGTACAGTTGAACGTCTTAGTGGACAACTCCGACAATATCACCAACACTATCGACAGTTTGGAGGAGACCATCCTCATCATTCTGTTGCTGGTGGTTGTTGTGGTGCTCTTCTTCTTAGGTCGCTGGCGGGCCACCTTGATCATCGCCATTGTGGTGCCCGTCTCCCTGATTGCGGCCTTCATCTACTTGTTGGCAACAGGCAACACCCTGAACATCATATCCCTATCCTCCATCTCCATCGCCATCGGCATGGTGGTCGATGACTCCATCGTGGTGTTGGAGAACATCACCACGCACATCGAGCGGGGTTCGAAGCCCAAGGCGGCGGCCATCTTCGCCACCAGCGAGGTGTCGCTCTCCATTGTGGCCTCCACCTTGGTCATTATCGCCGTGTTCCTGCCCCTGACCTTCCTCACCGGCATGGCCGGCGTGCTCTTCAAATCCTTGGGCTGGATTGTCACCATCGTGATTGCCGTCTCTTTGGCGGCAGCCATGTCGCTGACGCCGATGCTCTGTTCTCTTCTGTTGAAGAAGAACCCGAAAAAGAGCAAATGGTTCAACGCCATCTACACCCCTATTGAAAACTTCCTTAACCGGCTGGACAACTGGTACGCCCATCTGCTGCGCTGGTGCGTCAACCACCGCAAGACCGTTGTGCTAATTGCCTTCGCCGTGTTCGGCGCCAGTCTCTCGCTGCTGGCAGTCATCCCCACCGAGTTCTTCCCCACGCAGGACAACGCCCGACTGAGCGTCACCGTGAAGCTGCCGCAGGGCACCCGTGTGGAAACCACCAAGGCCTTGGGCGACCAGATTGTGAATGAGATTCGCGAGAAATATCCGGACGAGATCAGATCCATCAACTATTCGGTGGGTATGCCCGATGAGGACAACACCTGGAGCCTGATGCGTGACAACGGCACGCACCTGCTCTCGTACAACATACGTTTGGTGAAGAAGACCGAGCGTAACAAGTTCATCACGGAAATCGCTGACGGTATCCGTGGCATTTTGCGGCAGCATATTGAAATCGTCTCCTCCACGGTCACCACCGGCCAAGGTAACATGGGCGGACAATCGACGGTGGATATCGAGCTGTACTGCTACGATTTCAACACCACCGACCAGTTCGCCGCCGACCTTGCCGCGCGGATGCGCAACGTGGAAGGCTGCTCCGAAGTGGTGATCAGCCGTGACGAATACACCCCCGAGCTGGAAGTCGTTTTCGACCGCCAGAAATTAGCCGAAAATGGTCTGAACTCCACCACGGCAGCCAGCTATGTGCGCAACCGTTTCAACGGTTACACGGCCTCCCAATTCCGGGAGGATGGCGATGAATACAACATCCGCGTGCGCTATGCCCCTGAATTCCGCGACGACGTGCACGCCATCGAGAACATCCTGATGTACAATAACCGCGGGCAAGGCATACGCGTGGGCGATGTGGGCCATGTGGAAGAGACCTTCACCCCGCCGACCATCGTGCGCAAGGACCGTGAACGTATGGTCAAGGTGTCGTGCGTGGTTGCCAAAGGTGCGGCCTTGAGCGAGTTGGTGGCCTCCGCCCAGCATGAGCTGGATCAAATGGACATCCCCGCCACTCTGGATTACAAAATCGGCGGAACCTGGGAGGATCAGCAGGATGCTTTCGGCGACATGTTCACCTTGATGGCTCTCATCGTCATGTTGGTATATGTGGTCATGGCCGCCCAGTTCGAGTCCTTCATCTACCCATTCGTCATCATGTTCTCCATCCCGTTCGCCTTCACCGGTGTGTTCATCGGACTGGCCGTGACACGCACCGCCTTAGGTATCATGGCCCTCATCGGCGCCATGATGCTGATCGGTATTGTGGTCAAGAACGGTATCGTGCTGGTGGACTACACCAGCCTGTGCCGCGAACGCGGTATGAGTATCAAGGATTCCGTGGTCGCCGGCGGACGCTCCCGTTTGCGTCCCATCTTGATGACCACCCTCACCACCGTGCTCGGCATGATCCCGCTGGCTATTGACCGGGGCGAAGGTGCCGAAATGTGGAACTCCATGGGTATGGTCGTGGCCTGGGGTCTCACCGTATCCACACTTGTAACCCTGATTCTTATTCCCATTC
>JAIKYR010000011.1 GCA_024682995.1 Bacteroidales bacterium
GGCCTGTCCCAACGTCATCCTGATTCCCTCCACGGGAGGGGCCGTCGGCATGACTCCCGACGAGCGTCTGCAATCCACAGACACCACTCCGATTCCGGAGATGGCCACCTTGGACTGCGGTACCTGCAATTTCGGAGACGAGATTTTTGACAACACCATGCCTACCATGCGCGCTTTTGGCAAGCGTATGATGGAGCGCGGCATTAAGCCGGAATACGAGTGCTTTGAGATGGGTCATTTGGACACCATCCTCACCATGGCCCGCAAGGGCGAGGTGCCTGGCGCCCCCATGCAGTTCAACTTCGTGCTGGGCGTACCCGGTTGTACTCCCGCCACTGTGCCCAACCTCTGCTGGCTGGTCAACAATATCCCCGCCGGCTCCACGTGGACCTGCACCGGCATCGGTCGTCATGCTTTCACGCTGGCTGCCCCCACCATCGTGATGGGTGGCAATGTGCGTGTGGGCTTCGAAGACAACCTTTATCTTGAAAGAGGCGTGCTGGCCAAATCCAACGGTGAACTCGTGGACAAGGTCGTCCGCATGGCCAAACTGCTTGGCCGTCAGGTGGCCACCTCCGACGAGGCCCGCGAGATCCTCGGCCTGCGCAAATAACCCGCATGGTCGGATTCTGAACATAACAAGAGAGGGTGTTCCTTAACGGAACACCCTCTCTTTTAGTATTATGTTGGCACGTTTTGTTACTGTTCCACCAGCTGCTTGACGGCTTTCTCCAGGGCTTCGCCGCGCAGGTCCTTGGCCACGATGCGTCCCTCGCGGTCTAGCAGGAAGGTGGCGGGAATGGAGCGTACGCCGTAAATGGCGGCAGCTTCGGATTGCCAGTGCTTCAGGTCGCTAACGTGGTTGGGCCAGATAAGCTTGTCATCGCTGATGGCACGCTTCCAACTGGCAGCGTCACGATCCAGGGAGACACTATAAATCTCAAAGCCCTTGTCATGATAGAGACCGTAGATGCGGCGTACGTTGGGGTTCTCGCGACGGCACGGTCCGCACCAGGAAGCCCAGAAGTCGACGAGGACAACCTTGCCCCTGAGGTCGGAGAGCTTACGGATATTGCCGTCGGGATCCTTGAAGGCCAGCTCGGGAGCCATTGCCCCCACGGAATTCTTGTAGGCGGGCGAGTGCATGATGCCCCAGCGTTCCTTCACGATGGGATGCTCGGGGTAGGTCTCGTGCAGTGCGGTGATGACCTCCTCATGCAGGGCCGCGTTCTGGTCGCGCGGGAACATGTCGAGGAACATCAGCACGGAGATGTCTTTCTTGTTCGCCTTGATGGATTCCAGCAGCCGGCTGTTGACATAACTGTCAGTCTCGTTGTATTGGGATTGGTAGCCGGCAACGATGTCTTTCACAATCTGTTGGGCTTGGGTGACAATCTGGTTGGCCAAAACATCATCCTTGGCGGCCTGGCGGAATGCTTCGTGTTGCTGTGCGGCTTGGGCGGCTTTGGGTGACAGGATATTCACTACTTTTGCAGCCCAGAGTTTGCTGCTTTTCTTGTCAAACAGATTGTTGTAGGCGAGACTATCACGCTCGGCAAGCAGCTTCTTGACATTTTCCATCATGCCTCCGAGGGTGGATTTCGCCATGTCGTAGCGGTTGTTCACGCCTTGGATATAACGGTCCAGATTCTGGTAGTAGTCGGAATGGTTGCTTTTTCTGCCGTTAGTGAAATTGTAGTAGTGATCCACGTTCTCTAAATAGCTGTTGAAAGGACGGTAGTTGTTGTCAAGGCTTTTGAGTATTTTGTTGAAGGCGGTGGCGACAACATCCGCGTCGCCCTTGACTTTGCCGGCGGGTGCGTAGATGACGAACAGGAAGTTCAAACTGTCAATGTCGTTGAAAACGGACAGGAGATAGCCGTCCACATCCTGGTTAGTTTGCACGTATTGGTTGACGGTCTGAGCCACCTGGGTCCAGTAAATCTGGTCGGGATCGGATTGCAGGGCGTTGTTCAGACTGTCTAAGACGATCTTCTTGCGCGCGGAAAGGTTGCTGTTCTGCTGCACGAAGCTCATGGCCGGTGAGCCGCTCACGCGCACGATGTTCTGCAGGTTTTCGGCATCTATCGTCATTTGGACGTTCTCGCCCGGTTTCACCACATACAGCATGTAGGTGTTGTCGCCGAAGTCGAAACGGTAGATGTCGTTGTCTAAATTCAGGTTCATGACAAACCGGTCGTTCACAATGTCGGCAGAGGAATAGGTCTTCTTCTCGTTGCCGTAGGCATTGATGAGGTCCACATGTTTGTATTTGTTGTTCAAAATGTTAACCTCCACAGAGGATGCCTTTTGGGCGAATATCATGCTGCTGGAAAGCAGGATAACCGCTGTCAGGACAAGATGTTTCAGGATGTTCATTGTATAAGGTTCTTGGTTAGAAATTTTCATAAAATGAGGCGGCAAAGATACGATTTTTTGCAATTTGTACTATCTTTGCACCATCTTTAATATATGGTATGAAAAAACTGTTTTTTACTCTGATCCTTTTGGCGGTTGTTTTTGCCCCGCTTTCCGCCCAGCCCTCTGGAAAATCCTCTTTCGAATCCGAATGTGAAGGTTATGATATGCTGACACTGTACGATAGCACGAATGTCTTCATGGAGGAATCCGGCCTGAGCCATGTGACGGTTCACAAACGTTACAGGATTCTGTCGCAGGCCGGTGGGCGCGACTACAACACGGTGAAGATGGATTATGACCCGCTGTCGGCGTATGCGGAGATCCGCGATGTGCGGATTTTCCGCCATAACGGAACAGAAGAACGGGTGGAGAATGCCGTCATGGACTATCCCGCCCCTGCCCACATGATCTACTGGGGCGCCCGCCAGAAGATGGTGACCCTTGGACGCCTTGAACCCGGCGACGAGGTGGAAATCGTCACCTATAAGAAGGGGTTTACATACGCTCTTCTGCAGGGTGAGGACCCTGACGCCAAATACATCCCGCCCATGCGCGGCCATTTCTACGACATCGTGCCCTTCTGGAGCGAACAGCCAGTGCAGGAAAAAGTGTATCAGGTGAGCGTGCTGACATCGAAAAACCTACGCTATGCCGTCTATCATGGAACGGTTGAATCGCAAACCCGGAAAGAGGACGACAGAACGCTTTATGTTTTTACAAAAAAGAAAATATTGCCCATTAGTGTTCCACGTAATACATTGGCCAATAATGATATACAGACAAAGCTGCTGCTTTCCACCGCCCAAACGTGGGAGGCCAAGTCGATGTGGTTCTATGGTGTGAACGAGGACTATGGTAGCTTCGTGCCCACGGATGAGGTGAAGCAGAAGGTGGCTCAGTTGTTGAAAAAAGCCAAGACCGAGAACGACAGCATCTTCATCCTTACGCACTGGGTAGCCGACAATATGCGCTACTCGGGCATCTCGATGGGTGAGGGTGAGGGATTCACACTGCACAAGTGCGACATGAACTATACCGACCGCTGCGGTGTGTGCAAGGATAAGGCCGGCCTGCTGATTGCCATGCTCCGCGCCGCAGGCTTCCAGGCCTACGCCGCCATGACGATGGCCGGTGAGCAGATCGACGACATCCCTGCCGATCAGTTCAACCATTGCGTTACGGTGGTGAAACGCCGCAACGGCAACTATCAGCTGCTGGATCCCACATGGGTGCCTGGCGTGCGTGAGCTCTGGTCCAGTGCCGAACAGCAGCAGAACTTCCTTATGGGCTTGCCACAAGGCGCCAAGCTCGGCATTACCCCCGTGTCGAAAGCCGAGAACCATAGCCTCGACATGCGCGCCGTGACAAAAATCAATAAGAACGGCGATCTCACGGCCCGCGTGACCGTCACCGCCGAAGGACAAAGCGACCGCACGGTACGTGTACTCCTTTTTTCGGGCCGCCGGTCCGAATGGCAGCGTAGGGTGGAGAACCAGATTCTGAGCCTCTATCCCAATGCGGAAATCCAATCGGTGAAATATTCCGATGAGGAGACCTATCTGCAACATCCTGTGAAGGTTACCTACAAATTCCGCGTCCCCGGCTATGCGACGGTCACCGATAAGGAGATTGTCGTCACCCCCTTGTTGGCCAAGGGATTCTTCAGAGGCGCGATGAGCCACCTCTATTTCGACACCTCAATGGAAACACGGGAATACCCGTTCAAGGACCGTTGTTCGCGGTTGGTACGCATCTCCGAAACGATGACCTTGCCCGCAGGATACACGTCTGCCACGTATCCCAAAGCCCGCCAAATCAAGACCGATGCTGTGGCCTTTGACGGCGGCTATCATCTGGAAAACGGGAAACTGCTCTTCCAGGAAACGATTCGACTGGGCAAGCGTGTGTACGAGGCCTCCGACTGGCCCGCCTTCCGCTCGGCGGTGGAAAACCAGCGCGCCTATATGGATAAACCGGTGATCTTTACGAGATAAATCGGATACCTTGTTTCTGGATACAAAGTAAAAAAATGAGGGGCGACTGCTGTCGCCCCTGTCTTTTATGTGAAAATGTCAAAACACTATTCGACACCGATTAGTTCAATGTCGAAAACCAGCGGGCTGAAGGGAGGAATGCCGTAGTTTCCGCGCTCGCCGTAAGCCAGCTTGGAGGGGATGATGACCGTTGCCTTCTCGCCGACGTGCATTTTGGACAGGGCGAGCTCCCAGCCGGGAATCACCTGGTGTGCGCCCAGCGTGAAGACATAAGGTTCTCCACGCTCAACAGAGCTGTCAAACACCGTGCCATCCAGCAGTTTGCCGGTATAATGAACCTTGACGTTCTGCATGTCCTGCGGCTGTGCCCCCGTGCCCTTCTTTGTCGTGATGAGGTAGAGGCCCTCTTCGGTGGGTTGCACTTTGATGTTGTTTTTCTGTACGTATTCGAGGATGGCAGTGCCCTCATTGGCCTCCTGCTCTCTCATCTGAGCCTCGTACTCGGCGCGCAACCGCTCGAAGTCGGCTTTGGCAATATGCCCGTACAGCTTGATGTCCATGTAGAGCGGGTCGTCGCCGAAGGGGTATTCCGTCTCCTGCATGAAATTCTTGAAGAAATCCTGCCCGTTGAAGATGAAGGTGGCACTGTCGCCGACGTGCATCATGCGGAGGGCGGAGAAGAAGTCACCTTCATAAACGGAATCCATAACCATCTCGTTGGGCATCATGGGGATAAGGGTGGAATCGCCGGCGCGGAGGGAGAACAGAATGCCTACCAGATCGCCGGTCTTGGGCATGGCGGCGGTGTCGTGGATGTCGCCGTAGAATTGGTAGTAGATGCCGGTGTCACGGTCTTTCTTGAATCCGGGGTACTTGGAGAACTTGCCCATGCAGGCCAGCACGATGAGTACGATGGCGGCAATGCCGAGAATGGCGGCCAGAATGATAAGGGGCTTCTTTGATGATCCGCCCTTGGCAGGCTTTTCCTCGACAGGCTCTTTCTCACATGCGGCAGGAGCAGGCTCCTCTGTGGCGGGTTCTTCAGCCGGTGCGGGCTCTTCCACAACAGGTTCTTCTGCGGCGGGAGTCTCTTCTTTTGCAGGCTCTTCAGCAACGGGTTCCTCTTGAGTTTCTTGGTTCTCAGATCCTACAACGGGTTCGTCCAAGTTGATTTTTTCTTCGTTATTTTCTTCCATAAAAAGATTGGGTTTTAATGATTATTGATTTATTGTTGTTTCTAAAGAACAGTTATTGTCATGGCGAGGGCCTGCCTTCCCACCACGCGGTTGCCGTCGCCGGCAACGCCGTAGGCGAGGTAGGAGGGGATGACCAAGCGGGCTTTGGCTCCGTGGCGGAGCATCTTCACGGCCTCGTGTAGGCCGTCAATCTCTTCCGAACGATCCAC
>JAIKYR010000020.1 GCA_024682995.1 Bacteroidales bacterium
AGTTCTTATCGTTTTTATAGTACAGGATATCCACGATTTGTTCATATCCTCATGGTCGTCGCCATCCACCCCGAAAGCGGCCACCTTCCGTCCGTCAAACTTCAGCTTGTGCTCATATTTCCGAAGTTTGAAGTCAAATGGCAGCTTTTTCTCAAATGAGGCGCGCGTGAAAATGTAATCACCTTTTACTTCGCCACTGACATCATATTCATCGGGGTTCAGCACATCACGGAACGACGTGGAGGCGTTGAGCAGCTTCAGGTCGTGGTATATGTCGGGAATGGACGATGGCGCACCTAATATTTTGCGCACTTCGTCCCACGCGAATAGCAGCGTGGCACAATATACCGCGTTGGTGTCCGAACAAATGGGGAACTCCAACGTCGGAACAAACTGCGTCCGCTCAAACTCCGAAAGGTTCTCTTCTTCGGCCATTTGCTCCATCAGAGCCTCTTCCGAGACCGATTCCTCCGGGGTCGCTTTCTTGGACGAGTTACCACAAGAGGATAACAGGAGTGCCATCACGATAATAATGTATGTGTTTTTCATATGTTTTCTCTTTTTATTTGAACAACGATGACAGCTGCGATTTTATTTTGCGAGAGCATGGAGGATTATATTTTTATTTGGGCGTTCCGGCGCGGCCATGGAGACATCTGCGTCTCGCAGATGTTGGACGATGTGTACATTGTCTCTATCAATCTCCCACGTCACTTCCCGCCGCGCCGTCGGGCTTTCCGCTACAATGATTGCAGCATTCCGCCGCCGGCGATAGGTGGTGGCCGAATCTTCGTCTCGCAAGGGCAGGCATTTCGTTAAACGAAACTGCCATCACGGCGTAATGCCTGCATCATTTCCGCTTCAATCCCTAACGCGACGCCCGCTGGTTCAGACATGCGCAACACGCACATACATGCGCCGCAGGGATGTCATTCCGTAACCGCTTATACAACCCCTCCTGGGTTGTGGGGGAAACTTCATCACTGCTATCTACAGATTTGCAACTGCGAACGCGGTTGGGAAAAATGGGAATAGAGGGTGGCTGCGCGACCCAAACCACGTGCCGGGGGCACGAAATCCCAACAACCACATACAAGCGCAACGAAGAGTGGAGCGCAGTGTGGGGTACGGCAAGCTACTTCGCACCACAAATCACCCTAAATGACAATTTGCCACTTTCGACAAAAACACGTATCTTTGCCGTGATTTTCATTCGAATTTTGCCGATAGTATGGAATAATATTCACCCATTAATATAACCTTATGAGGAAACATATCTTCTTCACCCTCGTTCTCCTTTTCTGTGCAACCCTCTCTTTTGCACAAACGCAGTCCAACAAGTCTGGCGCAGTCCAAGACACAGCATTTGACCGCGGCTCCAACATAGTTTTTCCCGAGATGACGGCACAACTGGTGGACAACCTTGAACTTTTAGGACGCGTTTGGGGATTCCTGAAGTATCACCACCCGACTATTTCCAAAGGCGTGTACAACTGGGATTACGAGCTTTTCCGGATGCTGCCCGGCTATCTGCAGGCATCCGACAACAAGCAGCGTGACGCATATTTGGCCAAATGGATTCTTCATTATGGTAAAATCCCCGTCAACAAAAATGTCAAACCCGTTGACACCAATGCTTTCCTAAAACCGGATTTGGCGTGGATCAACCCGGAAAAACTGTCTCCAAAGCTCTACAAAACACTGATGGATGTCTATCAGAACCGCAATAACGGCTACTACTACGTAACTTATTCATCCCTTTGGGTGAAGAATGCGCAGTTCAACAATGAGAATCCTTATGCAGAGATGGAGTGCCCCGATGCCGGGTTCAGGTTGCTGGCCCTGTATCGTTACTGGAATATGGTGTATTATTTCTTCCCGTGTCGGTATATGATGGACACAGACTGGAACACGGCGCTGAAGGATCATATTCCTTCTTTCATTCTGGCCGAAGACAAAAAAAGCTATTGGAGCACTGTCAGGCATCTGATTGCCCGGATAGACGACACCCACGGGGCGGTTTGGTCTTCAAAACCGTCAAAAACGTCGGATGCATACTATCCTCCGTTCAGGGTGAAATTCTTGCAAAATGACACCATGGTGGTCTCCTCCTACTGGAATCCGAACAAAATCGACAGTGCCGGGCCACATATTGGGGATGTTATCACGCATCTTGACGGGAAACCTGTTTCCTGGTGGGTTGACAGCTTGTCACCCTATTATGCAGCATCCAACCACCGTGCCAAGCTCCGTCAACTGACTTGGCATATTTGCAACGGTTCTGAACCGACTGTTAACATCACCTTTGTATCGGATGGCATTCAGAAAAAGACCACTGTTTCGCGATATGACTATGAAGAATTCGGTTTCGAATTCCTGACGGATAGTGTCTGCTATAAAGATTTGGGCGACAGCATTGGATATGTTTCTATGGATGACATCTCCGGAGAATGGGTGGGACGCATAGCAGACACCCTGCACACCACAAAGGGGCTGATTCTGGATTTGAGGGAGTATCCGAACGAGACTGTCAACTACAGATTATACAAGGTCTTGTCCGACAAATCGAGGCCGTTTTTCAAGGCCACATATCCAGATTTAAGCAATCCCGGTGCTTTTAACTGGTTTAAACCCAGTTATACCGGTAAAGGGAAGGATGCCTATGCAGGCAAGATTGTCATTCTCATCAGTGAGATGTCGCAGAGCCACGCGGAGTTTTGCGCGATGATGTACCGCACACTCCCGAACAGCATTGTTATCGGCAACACCACATCGGGCGCGGATGGCGATGTGGTGGGAATCCGGCTTCCAGGCAAGGTCTGTTCCTATTTCTCCGGAATTGGCATCTATTATCCTGACGGCACAGAGACACAGCGTGTGGGCATCATCCCCGACATCTACGTCTGGCCCACCGTCCAGGGCATCCGCGAGGGCCGTGACGAATTGCTGGAGAAGGCATTGGAATGGTTGAAGCAATAAGGAGAAACCTATTTGTTGTTTTCAACTGATTCTTGAAATCTGTGGAAAATAGTTATCTTTGCCGCAAAAATTTTCATTCTATGAAAAAAATCCTATCCATCAGCCTTTTATTGGCAGTTATCCTGTTCGGCAACCTCTCCGCCCAAATCCAGCACTTCACCTGGCAGGGCGTGGAGCGCGAATATCTTGTGCGCACCCCGGCTAACCATAACGGTACACTTCCCGTGCTGTTCTTCCTCCACGGTCTGGGGGACAACATCTCCAATTACGACCAAGGCTTTAATTTCGCCCAGATTGCGGAGGACTATGACTGGATGATTGTGTTGCCGCAGGCCCTTGACCAAGGAATTGGTGCTATGTGGAACGCCGGTCTGGCCAGCAGCAGCATTGATGACTCTGGTTTCCTGATGGCCCTCCTCGACTCGCTGACGGCACAATATCAGCTCGACACCGACAGTGTTTTCTTCGCAGGCATGTCTATGGGCGGCTTTATGACGCACCGTATGGCCATCGAGCACGGCGACCGAATCGCCGCGTGCGTGGCGGTCAGCGGACTGATTTCCAGTGTGGACGCTGTCCAAACGCCCGTCGCGCCCGTGCGGATGCTCCACATCCACGGCACCAATGACAATGTGGTGGGTTACAACGGTTACTCCACTGCTTTCGGTATGAACCTCGGTCTCGGGGTGGATGCCATCATGGACTACTGGCAGAACGCCAACGGCTGCTCGGGCGAACCCACGATAGACACGCTTCCCGACCTCAAGAATGACGGTCTGCGCTTCATCCGCTACACCTACAACTGCGGCACGGACCTGCAACTGCTTAAAGTGGTGAACGGCGTGCACGAATGGTACCATAGTTCCGCCCAATATGATGTTGGCTACAAGGAGGTTCTCTACGAGTTCTGCACGGGACGCAGCCTTCCGTCAAGCGTGGCCATCCGTGAGATGGAGCACTTGCAAGTGTGGCCGAACCCCACGAGCGGAATCCTCAACATACAACTCACCAATCACAATTCGCCAATCACCGAGATTAAGGTTTACGATGTGTATGGGAAATTGGTGGATATTGTAGAAACGTGCCATGGCGCGTCTCTACAGACCGTACAGATAGACCTGTCCCGTTACCAAGACGGCATCTATTTCGTGCAGGTCGGTGACGGTGCAATGACAAAGGTGATAAAACGACAAAATTAACATCTATGGAACCTCTATATACCATAAGAAGTCTCTACTCGAAAGAGGAATTCATACGGTTCAACCGGGCTCTTCGACTAAGAAACAAAAAAATCATTGTCACCCTAACCATATTGAATGTGCTGTTGGTTGCCCTGATAGTGCTTTGTTTGGTACATGGCAGCTATGTCTGGGCGGCAATTGGCGGATTTTATCTGATTTTTTTCAACTGGTACCTGTTTTTCGGTACCGACAAGCGGATGGCCAAAGTGTTCATGCAAAACAAGTTGATTGCTGGTCAGGAGTGCGAGTTCCGCTTCTATGACGATCATTTTGAGGCGGCCACGAAAAACGGATCCTCCAACATCAGCTACGACAAGATTTACCGCACCATCGAAACGAGAACCAACATCTACGTCATGTACTCTGACGCACAAGGCATCATGATGAAGAAGCCTGTTCCTGAGGGATTCTCGGAATTTCTTCAGGGAAAGAGTCAAAAATAGAGACTCGAATCCCTTCCCTTTAAGCAACGTTTGTTTTGTCAAAGATACAAGCGGGAATGTCGCGAAGGCATTGCAAGGACGCAAAAAACACTCCGGCAAACCCATTCGTCATAAACAGTCGGATTATTTACAATCCATTGTTTGGAACTATTTTTTTTACGAACACTATAATTAAAAAAAAATGTATATTTGCAACCGCGAAAATTATAAAATTACATAACATATGAAAAGAGTGTACAGTTTTCTCTCATTGGTCATGGTTGTTGTCTTAACGTGCGCTGCATCAATAACATATGCGCAGTGCGACAATGACACTTTCATTTACGGAGGCAAGAGTTCGGGGTCCTGCAAAAAGGGCATCGCTGTTGCAATCGGACAACATGAAACGCCGACCGCCGCGTTAACCCTTCCGCATTTCAAGGGTGGAAACAAGGCCATGTGCCGCTACATCAACAAGACAAAGGTCTATCCGGTGAACCTGAAAAGCCAACGTGCTTCCGGTACGGCTATCGTACAAGCCAAGGTCTTGGCCGACAGTACCATCACCGATGTCGAATTGGTGACCAGTTCCGGCTACAAGGAGATGGATGACGAAGCCATCCGCGTGGTCAAGTCCTTCCCCAAGATGTGTCCGGCCACCCAAAGCTGCACCGCACAGGACATGATCCTGCAAATCCCGGTCACTTTCTCCATGGAAGAGGAAGAAGCCAAAGTCAAACTGGCTGAAACCAAGAAACAGGTCAGATCTATCGGACCCATCACCCTCTATTTCGAGAACGACCGTCCGGACCCGCGCACCAAACAAGACTACACCAGCACAGAGTACAAGGGCCTCTATGACAACTATATGAATCAGAGATCCAAATACATCACCGAAGCGGCTAACGGCTTGACCGGCAATGCAAAATCGCAAGCCGAGAACGAAGTCCGTACCTTCTTCGACGACTCCATCGCCACGGGTTACAACCGTCTGCAGAAGCTTACGGATGCCCTCGTGGAAGTGCTGGAAGCAGGCTACAGCGTCTCCTTCAACATCAGCGGTTTCGCCAGCCCGCTCAGCAACAGCGACTACAACATGCACCTCTCCTCCCGCCGTATCGAAAGCGTGCTCAACTACATGAAGCAGGCCAACGGCGGCAAGCTGGCTCCCTACATCACGGGACAGAAATCCGGCTTGACCATCTACAAGAACCCGAAAGGCGAGGTTGCCCATACTGAAACCTCTACCGCCCAGCGCGTCACGGTTTACGGTTTGCAGGCCGCCAAGGACAGAAGAATCGTCATTGACAATGTCCAAGTGAAATAACGGACATTCCGCTAAAATATAAAAGAGCCTCCAACCGAGGCTCTTTTTTTTTTATTCTTTCTTTTTCAGATAAGCATACAAATCCGCCGCTTTCTTCGGTCCTATAACGGCGGCCAGCTCCGTCTCAGAGGCGGCACGTATGCGTTTTAAGGACTTGAACTCCGACAGAAGCCGTTGCTTAAGCACACGTCCTATGCCTGGAGCATCATCCAGAACCGATGCGATACTGGTTTTCGACCGGCGTTTGCGATGATGCGTGATGCCAAAACGGTGCACCTCATCGCGCACCTGCTGGAGCAGTTTCTGCGCCTCCGACTTCTTGTCAATATACACGGGCAAATCATCCCCCACCTTGTAAATGTCCTCCAAACGCTTAGCAATGCCCACCAGCATCAGGCGGTCCTCAATATGAAGACTGCAAATAGCCTGATATGCGGCATGGAGCTGTCCTTTACCACCGTCAATCACCACCAGATCCGGAAGGGGTTTTTCCTCCTCCAACAGCCGATGATAACGCCGATAGACAACCTCTTCCATGGTGGCGAAATCGTCAGCCCCCACCACCGTTTTGATATTATAATGCCGGTATTCCTTTTTGGCGGGTTTGCCGTCCAGGAAACAGATCATGGCGGCCACAGGATCCTCGCCCTGCGTGTTCGAGTTATCGAAACACTCAATATGGCGGGGCAGGGTTTTCATGCCCAACGCCTGCTGCAGTGCCAGCAATACGCGCTGGCTTCGGCGCTCGGGATTGACCAGATCCTGCCGCTTCTTTTTCTCCAACATGTAAAAATGAGCATTGCGCACGGCCAGTTCCAGCAACTTCCGCTTATCCCCACGCTGCGGGACCAAGAAAGTCCAGTCGTCTTGCTCGATGGTAGGCAGGAAGGGCACTATGACCGTAGGAAAGAGACCGTTCAGGCGGTCACGCATCTCCAGAAGAGCATCCCAGAGCAGATCTTCACGGTTCCGGTCCAGTGCATGTTCGATTTCCAATGTCTGCGCCTGCACGATGGCGCCATCCACAATGCGGAGAAAGCTGACGTAGGCACAGTTGCCGTCGTCCTCCATGCCGAACACATCCATCTCCGTCAGTTGCGGATTCACCACCACCGACTTAGCCACGAATTGTTCCAGCGATTCGATTTTCCGTTTCAGAACGGCCGACTGTTCAAACTCCCAGCGGTCAGCATAGGCCATCATTTCCTCTTTGAGCTGGGCAATGACCTGCCGGCGGTTGCCTTTGATGATCTCCACAATGCGTTCAATATTCTGCTGATATTCCGCCGCCGTGATATTGCCGCAGCAGGGGGCCGGGCACTTCTTCAACT
>JAIKYR010000136.1 GCA_024682995.1 Bacteroidales bacterium
CACCTGGTGGTCATACTGCCAGATGTACGTGGAATCGCTTATCTTCATCCGGTATTCCCCATTCACCATCGAGCTCTCGCAGATCCGGATGGTGTCGCTCGTCACCGGGCATGTCACGTTCGCCGTGTCGAGTTTCACCCAGATGACCGTGTCCAAACAGTCGCACGCCTGCGTCTGGCTCGTGTTCACCCGCAGAAGCACCTTTATCGAATCCAATCGAACATTATTAAGGTATGCTGGGAAGGTGTCACGCACCAGCGTGTCGTTGGCACTGCCCATGCGCACCGTGTCGCCGGGAGCTTTTATCCAGAACCAGTCCAACACCGGCGAGGGATCATCCACCGTGTCTGCCGGCACGAAAATACCATAAGCGCTGAACTCAGGGGTAATGATTCGGTTAATACTGCTGTCCCGGAAGACGAGATTATGCTTACAGCCGCCTGCCGAATCCACATAGCTGAAATAAGGCAGGAAGTCGTACTTAGATGTGTGCGCCTCATATACGAACGGTACACCCGTTTGCGACTCCATCTCGCAGCGGTAATAGGGCATCAGTTCGTTGCGGGGAATTTTCACCCTATACGGGTTAAGGGGAGTAAAAATCGCACAAGTGTCTTTGTTCAATCCATGTTTCCAACGGTAACTGTTGGCATCAAAGCCCCACGGGACCGACAAGGTGACCGTATCATCCTGCGGGCAGGCATCCACGTTAATCTTGCCCTCCCTCATCTTCGCCGTGAAATAGAGGTAGGCATAGTGTCCAGCTTGTGTACATCCTCGCATGACTATCTTGAACTTCACCGGTGTATGATTCCTTGCCTGTTCCATCAAATTGAACGCCACGGTCACATATTGTGTGGATACAATTTTATTATATCCTGAACCACACTCGTATGTCGGGAAACTACTTCCTGTATAAAAAGCGGACGGGGTCATCTCAGCAGGACGGACCGATGGACCGTCATCTCCCTCCGCCTGATAAAAATACCGGGCGTACGGCCAATTCGTGTTTCTCGGACAATTCGGATTATTATTAAGTGTGTTGTTGCCATTTGTAATATAATCGCTCGGATAATTGCCCAACGAAAACAGGGCATTATGATTAGAATTGTTCTCCGACACCTGGATCAGCACAGACGGGTTCTGTGCACGGTGATGGTCGGGTGCCTGCAAAACGCACTCATACGCCACCAGCAAGACAGGTTTAAGGGTGTCCGGAATAAACGAGTACTCCATCTTTGCCGACTTGGCGCTACCGCTGGTGTTTCCAACTCGCATCACCTGGGTCTCGTAGTGAAGACCCGACCCGGGAAAAGTATCCGAATACCAATTCAACGGGAATATAGGCAGGTGGCCGCTCGGACCACCGACACCACAAGCTTGGTTATCCGTCTGCGAACTCGTATTTGAAGGATTGGTCATCAATTGGTGTGACGACCAGCCACTTGCCACTCCCAATGTATAATTGGGGCCTTCTGTAGTAGCGGTAGCCTGAGATTGAGACGGATAAGTAGCATTATACGCTCTTGCCCAGCCGTTGGCCTGGTTGCAGGTTGCCGGATCCACCATAAACGTGGTAGGAGAGCCCTGCATAACGCCGTTCACCACAGGGGGCTGTTGGGCAGAAAGAGACATTGCCGTCAGCAGGCACAATGCCGCGAGGAGAATCGGGGTTATATTTCTTTTCATACTATATAAATTAAACAATTCTGATCAATACCGCCAGCCTTCAAAGGCCGTACATTATGCTTAACGAATTGTCAGGCGAATTGTTGCAAGGGAAGGGAAGAAAAAAAGAGGGACCTTGGCGGTCCCTCAATATAGCGATATTAGGAATAACCGGAACTAACGTTTCTGCACCATCTTGGTATGGCGGCCTTTCGACGTACGGACCTCCACCACATAGGAACCGGAAGGCACCTCGCTGAGGTCAATCTTGGTTTCGGAAGCGGTAGAAGGCTGGCTTTTCACAAGACCACCCCGCATGTCATATACATTAATAGTATAGGTGGGTGTGTTTTCCACCGACACCGTGAAGATGCCATCGGATGGGTTGGGATAGATCTCCATATTCAACATTTTGTCCCCCACGCTGACATGGTTTGCCGTGTCCACAAAGACCATGTGTTTGACCGAGTCACAGCAATTATGGTGGCGGTCATACACCCAGAGGGTCACAGGATAGTAGCCCACTTCGGCATAGTTGTGCGTAGGGCTCAGCGTGGCGGAAAGCGGAGAGCCGTCACCGAAATCCCACTCCACATACTGGACCGGATAGGTAATCGTGTCGGCGAGGCCTGCATTGGCTGACGGACGAATCTCACGATAGGTGCTGAAGTTGTCAAAACGGAGCGTATATACGCTATCGCAGGCTATCTGGGCGTATTGGTACATGGGATGAATATCCGAATAGTAATCGACTCTTCCCTCATAGATGATCGGCACACCTGCCTGTGTTTTCACCTCGCAACGGTAATAGGGGTATATCTGCGTGCCGTTGGTACGGGAGATGAAGATATTGTGCTGTCCATCGTACAGTTGTGCACGTTGGGCGGATGCGGAATCCGCACCGACATACCACACGTATGAGTTCTCGCTGAAGCCATCGGGTACGGAAAGCCATATATGACTCCGGTTGCAAACATCCGCCGCGATATAGCCGCGCACCAGCTGGGCGGCAAAATAGCCGTATGCCCAATGGAAGTTCATCACGCACGACTCGGCTTTCACACGAAAGACAACCGTTTTATGCAGCTTGGCATATTTGGAGAGGTCAAAGGCTATCTGCGTGTATTTGAACCACTGGGAGGCGACGGGGGAATGAGACAGGGGCACTTGGCCATTGAAATTCGAATATGGGCATTCCGAGACCTGGAAGGCCTTGTTCTCGTCGTTCGTACCATAGTAGTCATAGCCAACCGGTGTAGCCAGACAGTACGGGATACTACACGTTGAATTACTCGTATTGATAGGAACATAGAGGAATCGGGCGTATGGCCATTGACGAGGCATGGTGCTCATCGGGTTGCCTTGAAGGTCAGGATAATAACCGAGGTTCAGCAGATTGTAAGCCGAGTCCATCACTTCCACATAGAACTTGGCATTCTGGTAGGTGGGGTGATTGGAGGCCTCGGTGGCGAAGGCGAGCATCACCATCAGCACGCTCTTCTCCGTGGAGGGGCGGAACCAATATTCTATAGACTGGCTGCCCTTACCCTGGTTGTTGGGGCCGCCAAGTTGTATGACCGTGTCGATGGGGTCGTACAAGGTGCTGGGTTCCAGATCCCAACCGCCGACAGGCAGTACTGGCGAGTTGGTATAGGTTCCGTTGCCGTTGTCATAGCACATACACGGGTCCGTGGCCGTGTGCGAGGTCACCAGACGGTGACTCCAGTTGGTGCTGGTCGGTGTCAGGATTCCGTTGCTGGCGGAATTGGCATACGAGGCCGATCCGTAGGTACCCGTCACCCAATTGTTGTTATTGTTTCCCGAACATGTCCAATAGGAGTTGTTCGCGTCGCACGCACACCAATAGGTTCCGTACCGGCATTTCACGTACGGGGCCGAGAAGGTCATAAAAGTGGGAGGTGTGCCGTTATAGATGGCTGGTTGCTGGGCTTCTGCCGGCACAAGGCTGGCCAAAGCGGCTATAAACAGGCAAAACAAGACAATTTTACTCGTAAACGTGCTTTTCATAACTATACGGTTTTTCACATTATTTATGCCCTGCAAAGATAATAAAAAAAACATACATTCAAAAAAAAAAATTTCAACAAAACAAGGATAATGAAAAAAAGTGTATTTTTGCAGCCTCAAAAAAGGCGGGGTAGCTCAGTCGGTTAGAGCGTCGGATTCATAACCCGGAGGTCACGAGTTCAATTCCCGTTCCCGCCACAAAAAGGGCCGAAAAGCAAAGCTGTTTCGGTCCTTTTTTTGTAATCATTGCATTATCAAACACATACAAAATTCATCAGACATCCGTATAAAAATAAAAAAAGTGTATTTTTGCAGCCTCAAAAAACGGGATATAGCGTAGTCCGGTTATCGCGCCTGCTTTGGGAGCAGGAGGTCGCCTGTTCGAATCAGGCTATCCCGACGGCAAGAGGGTTCCGTAGCTCAACTGGATAGAGCAGCTGCCTTCTAAGCAGCAGGTTCTGCGTTCGAGTCGCAGCGGAATCACCAAGACAACCCTTCCACGGGTTGTCTTTTTTGCATCCAACCGAACCCTGCTTGTGAATTATTCTGTTAAGAATTTATCCGAAAGACAAAAAAAGGACAAAGTTTTTTTGTATCTTTGGCGGCATTATTTGTATTCTCATAATCATTTATAAATCAATATGGAAGAACAAGAAAAACAGGGTCTTGACCTGAATGAGGAAATCAAACTTCCCGACAACGCCTATCGCGAGCTCAAAGAGGGCGAAACCTACAAGCCCATTTTGCTAGGCGAGAAGAAATATCCCGAGCTGAACGCCTGGACCATCACATGGGGTATCATCATGGCCATCATCTTTTCCGCCGCCACGGCCTATTCGGGGCTGCGCTTCGGCCAGGTCTTCGAGGCCGCCATTCCCATCGCCATCATCGCCGTGGGCATCTCCACCCTCGCCAAACGCAAGAGCCCGCTCTCCGAGAACGTGCTCATCCAGTCCATCGGGGCCAGCTCCGGCGTCATCGTGGCCGGCGCCATCTTCACCCTGCCGGCCATCTACATCATCAAGGAGACCAACCCGGCCATCGCCGCCGACATACAGGTCAATTTCTGGCAGATTTTCCTCTCCTCCCTCTTCGGGGGATTTCTGGGAATCCTGTTCCTGATCCCGTTCCGCAAATACTTCGTCTCCGACATGCACGGCAAGTACCCGTTCCCGGAGGCCACCGCCACCACCGAGATTGTGGTGTCGGGTGCCAAGGGTGGCAACCAGGCCAAGCTTCTGCTGGTCAGCGGGTTGATTGGTGGTCTGTACGACTTCCTCATGACGACCTTCCATTTCTGGACCGACACCATCTCCACGCGCATGTGCGGCTGGGGCGAGCGCTTGGCCATGAACCACAAGTTCGTCTTCAAGATGAGTGCCGAATCCATCCTGCTGGGCACCGGATACCTGATCGGCCTTAAATACGCAGCCATCATCTGCGCCGGCTCCGCCCTGTCGTGGTGGGTTATCGTGCCGCTTTTAGGACAGTTCGGCGCCACCGACGTGAACGGCGTGCTGACCTCTATGAGCACCCTGGACCCCGACCTCATCTTCTCACAATATGTCCGCTACATCGGCATCGGCGGTATCGCCATGGCCGGCATCTTGGGCGTCATCAAGTCCGCGGGCGTGATTAAGAAATCCATTGGCGTTGCCTTCAAAGCCGGGAAGCAGTCTGGCGGCAACCAGGACATCATCCGCACGCAGCGCGACATCTCCATGAAGATCATCCTGTTCGGATTCCTCGCCGTCATCGCCCTCATGGTCATCTTCTTCCTCTTTGGCGGGATGCAGATGAACATCACGCAGATTATTGTGGCTCTGCTGGTGGTCTTCCTGTTCGCCTTCCTCTTCACCACGGTGGCGGCCACGGCCATCGCCACGGTGGGCACCAACCCTGTTTCGGGCATGACCATGATGACGCTGATCCTGTCCTCCTTCATTCTCTCTGCTGTAGGTTTGAAGGGTGGTACGGGCATCATCACGGCCTTGGTGGTGGGCGGCATTGTCTGCTCCGCGTTAGCCATGGCCGGCGGCTTCATCACCGACCTGAAAATCGGTTATTGGGTAGGGACTTCCCCCTTCAAGCAGGAGGCTTTCAAGTTCGTGGGCACATTGGTGTCTGCCTTGACGGTCGGTGCCGTCATCATGCTGCTCTCCAACACATACGGATACACGGGTGAGGATGCGCTCGTAGCCCCGCAGGCCAACGCCATGGCTGCCATCATCGAGCCGCTGATGTTCGGAGGCCAGACCCCTTGGCTGCTCTATATCATCGGTGCCGTCTTGGCCATCCTGCTCGACTGCATCGGCGTGCCGGCACTGGCATTCTCCTTAGGTATGTTCATCCCGTTGCAGCTCAACCTGCCCCTCCTCGTGGGCGGTCTCTTGGCCTGGTTCATCAAAACGCGCAGCAAGGACGAGAAGTTCAACAAGGCTCGCGGTGAGAAAGGCACGCTCCTCGCCTCCGGTCTGCTGGCCGGCGGTGCCATCATGGGCGTGATCAGCGCCATCCTGAAATACGCCGGTGTGGAGCTCTCCACCACCGCCGCTTACCAAAGCCATCCGATCTACGGCATATTGGCCATCGTCATGTTCGCCGGCCTGTGCGCCTATCTCGTCATCCACTCGATGCGCGTGAAAGTCGAATAGACCTCCCATAGATGTCTCATTCTCATTTCAAAACTGTGGTTTTGGGAGTGATGAATCAATAATTTTACAATCAAACAGTTTCATAACTTAACAACAAAAAATATGCACATAGCCGTCGCAGGGAACATCGGTTCCGGAAAAACAACACTGACAGGGATGCTTGCCAAACATTACGGATGGGAGCCCCTGTACGAAAGCGTGGACAACAACCCATATCTCGCGAGCTTCTACCGGGATATGCAACGTTGGTCCTTCAACATACAGATATATTTCCTCAACAGCCGTTTTCGTCAGGTGATTGACATCCGCAAGCGCAAAAAGGACATCATCCAAGACCGTACCATCTACGAGGACGCCTACATCTTCGCGCCCAACCTGCACGAGATGGACTTGATGGCCACCCGCGATTTCGACAACTACTCCTCGCTCTTCGAGCTGATGAAACAATTCATCCAGGCTCCTGACCTGCTGATATATCTGAAGGCAGATGTGGCCACCTTAGTGACACAAATCCACAAGCGCGGACGTGCCTACGAGGACTCCATCCGTCTCTCTTATTTGGAAAACCTGAATGAAAAATACGAGAAATGGATCTCCAACTATAAAGACGGCAAACTGTTAGTGGTGGATGTGAACACCATCAAGTTCGCCGAGCGTCCTGAGGACTTTGGAGAGATCATCAACAAAATCGACGCCGAGCTGTTCGGTCTGTTCAAGTAATGGGTGCGCAACGCATTATCGGCATCATACCGGCGCGTTACGCCTCCACCCGTTTCCCCGGCAAGCCGCTCGCCCTCATCCATGGCAAGCCCATGATTCAGGTAGTGTGCGAGCAGGTGGCGAAAGCCGAACTGGACCAGCATGTGGTGGCCACCGATGACCCGCGCATCCAGGATGCCGTCCGGCAGTTCGGCGGGCAGGTGCTGATGACCCGCCCCAACCATCCCTCCGGCACCGACCGCTGCGGGGAGGCTGCCGACCAGCTCCACCTGTCCGATGAGGACGTAGTCATCAACATCCAAGGGGACGAGCCCTTCATCAGCGCACGGGAAATCAACCTGATAGCCGCTCTTTTCGACCGTCCCGACGTGCAGATCGGCACACTGGTGAAGCCCTTCTCCGACAAAGCACGCGCCGAGAACCCGAACATCGTTAAGGCTGTGCTGGCCGCTGACGGCAAAGCGCTGTACTTCAGCCGGTATCCCATCCCCTACGTGCGCGACCCGCAAGCTACCACCCCACTCTACCATCAGCACCTCGGCATCTACGCCTACCGCTACAAGACGCTGAAAGCCCTGACACAGCTGACCCCATCATCATTGGAGAGCTCTGAGAAACTCGAACAGCTGCGCTGGCTGGAAAACGGCTACACCATCCACACCGCCGCCTGTTCATACGAAGGAATCGGCATTGACACGCCCGAAGACCTGGCCCGCATAGAGCAGGAAGGTATCTTTCCGCCTAAACATTCATAACATAACACCTTATTTTGTAAAAAAGGATGATACATTATATTATAAAAGCCCTCCAACAAGCCGAATCCATTTACGTGAACGATTTGGGCAAGTTTTCCCTACACTACAAATCCGCCCGCATAGAGGGAGAACGGCTGCTGCCGCCCCGAAATATGGTCACGCTGGACACGGCCACCGACCAGGACGACCTTGCCTTTACACGCCTCATCTGCCAAGAGAAACAATGCCTGCTGACCGAGGCCAACCGTGAAATCACCCAATGGGTAGAGGAGCTGAAAAATGCCTTAGTCAACAACAAAAGCGTATCCTTTGAAGATTTCGGCACGTTTTCCCAAGATTCAAAAGGACGACTGACTTTTGAGGCGATGGACATCCCGGACCTCAACATTGAATTTGAGGGAATGTCAGCACTCTCTTTGAATGTATCGGGCATTGCCGCCGAAGAACCGGATGTAGCAGGACCGGAGACGGAAGAAGTTAAGACGGAGGAACCCGTTGCCATTGAGGAACCTATTTCTACTGAGGAGCACGAAGTTACAAGACTAGAGATGGAAGAAGTTAAGACGGAGGAACCTGTTTCTACTGAGGAGCCCGAAGTTACAAGACTAGAGACGGAAGAAGTTAAGACGGAGGAACCCGTTGCCATTGAGGAACCTATTTCTACTGAGGAGCCCATTGCCGTCGAGGAACAGGAAAATGATAAGCTGCAAGAGGAAGAAACCGAGACCGAGAATTCCGAGGTGGGAGATACGGACAATCCGGAAGAGACGGAGACGCCCAAAAAGCGCCGATCCCTTTGGTGGCTTTACACCCTGCTGGTGTTGCTGCTTCTGGCCGCACTGGGCTATATTTTCCGCGACAAGATCCAAGATCTCATCCGTCCTGTTTTCGACCGTTTTGCCCACAAGGAAGTGGCGACAACCGAACCGGATGAAATTGATACTGACACCGTTTCTTTCACAGAAGACGACACCACTGCTGTGGCCGAATCCGACACCCTGCCTGAAGAAATGCCATACGAACCGGAAGTCGTCAAGACATCATCCGCCGGCTATCCTTACATCCGTTTCGAGCAGGGGCACTATTATGCGATTGCCGGCAGTTTCCTCACGGAAAAAGAGGTTATTTCGCACATCCGAGCCAAGCACCTTGAGGAATACTCCCCGAAATTAGTCCTGCAAGACGGCGCCCCCAACATCCGCATCTGCATCGGCATATACGATACGGAAGAAGAGGCGGAGACCTTCGCCAAATCCATCAACCCTAAATATTGGGTACTGAAATAACGATGAAGCGCCTATTTAAAAAATTAAAAAATTAAGAAATTAAGAAACGTAAACACGACAACCAACATAACTTTTTAAACTCGCCCCTCTAAGCTCTATACTCTATACTCATTATGAAAAAAACACAATGAAAAAGCACATTCCTAACATACTGACCTGCTGTAATCTGGCTTGCGGATGTCTCTCCGTGATGGCGGCCTTGGCCGGAAACCTGGAGAGCGCAGCCCTCTGGATAATAGCATCCGCCTTCTTCGATTTCTTCGACGGATTCGCAGCCCGTTTGCTCAAGGTGTCGTCTCCTATCGGGAAGGAATTGGATTCACTGTCGGATGTCGTCTCCTTTGGAGTGGCACCGGCCATGATCATCTACACATGGCTTAGCCGTTGTCTGTACGAGTTCCCCCCGCACCAAATCAACACCTTCACCAGCCTGCTGCCGGTAACAGTTCTGATTGTACCCGTACTATCAGCGGTGCGACTGGCGAAATTCAACCTTGACGAGCGCCAAACGACTCACTTCCTGGGTCTGCCGACGCCTGCCAATGCATTGTTTCTCAGCTTCATACCGACAGCCGCAGAACGCATGACCATACTCAACAATTTCTGGGTGGTTTGGCTGCTTACCCTTTTCTTAGCTATTTTGTTAGTCAGTGAAATAACGATGCTTTCGCTCAAGTTCAAAGATTTCAAATTCAAAGGTATCAACATTGCCCGCTATCTGCTTCTGCTTGTCGGCATCCTTCTGATTGTGGTTTTCCGCATGGGAGCGTTCCCGATCATCATCCTGGCTTATCTGCTGATCTCTTTTTCCGTCCATGCCCTTATTAAAATGCAAGTACTATGAAATTCCAGTCCATCGCTCTTTTCTGCGGGTCAGCCAGCGGCAACGATCCCGTCTATGCGGAACAGGCCGCCGCGTTCGGCAAGATATTGGCCGAGAGAGGGATAACCCTGTACTATGGCGGTGGTAGCATCGGTCTGATGGGTATAGCCGCCGATGCCGCCATGCAGCATCACGGCACCGTCATCGGCGTGGCCCCTGACTTCTTCGCCCGCGGGGAGGTTCTGGCCGACAACATCACCGAGATGATCTATGTGAAAACCATGAGCGAACGCAAGCAGCTACTCGAACAGCGGGCCGACGCTTTCGTGGTCTTTCCCGGCGGATATGGCACCATGGACGAACTGTTCGAGATTGTCACCGATGCCCAACTGGGCATGCACTTCAAACCGATAGCCATCTATAATCCAAACGGATACTACGACATGATGCTCGCCCAACTGGACCGTTTCAGTCAGGACGGGTTCCTGCGGGCTTTCCACAAAGACCTGCTGATTACCGCCACGACCTTGGACGAGCTGTTTGACAAACTCAACCGTTACGAAAACAGCAACGACCATTCATGGCTTGAAAAGATCCGGGAAAGATAACCCGAAATTCCAAATCTCACGTCTTACGTCTCCCATCTAAAATCTCATAAATATAATATTGTAATTACAGGAAAATGCAGTTCAAGGATGTTTTAGTATCAGAGAGTGTGAAGGAGCAATTGCTCAACCAGGTGCATGAGCACCGCATCAGCCACGCACAGTTCTTTTTGGCGCAACCAGGCAGTCAGGCCTTTGCGACGGCCATCGCCCTGGGGCAGTATCTTTGCTGCGAGCACCCCACTGACACTGATTCGTGCGGTGAGTGTCCTTCCTGCAAGCAGTTCGCCAAACTCTCGCACCCCGATCTGCACCTCTATTTCCCCAACTGCACCACCAAGTCGGTGGACAAGGAGCCCGACTCCATCAAACTCGCCCAAAGATTCAAGGATTTCGTCTTCAAACAGAAATACAACATCAGCATTAACGACTGGCTTGTGGCCTTGGGTGGTGAAAACAAGCAAGCCTCCATCAATATCCGCGACTGCTCGCACATCATCAACCAAAACAGCATGCGTTCCTATCAGGGCGGCTACAAGATTTACGTGCTCTGGTGTGTGGACCGGCTGTACCATGCGGCTGCCCCGAAACTGCTGAAGACCTTGGAAGAACCTGAAAAACAGTCTCTTTTTATACTGATTTCGGAAAAGCCCGAATTGATTCTGAGCACGATTCTCTCCAGGACACAATTAGTGAAATTCCCGCGCCTCACCGATGATGAGGTGACAAACGCTCTCCAGAAAGAGTTCCCAGACCTGTCGGACGAGGAAGCCCGCAACATCGCCATCTTGAGTGAGGGCAACTACCCTCAGGCTGTCAAAATCCATCAGGACGACACCGACCAGCGGGAGATGCTGACACAATTCGACCAGCTGATGCACTGCGTCGTGGCCCTTTCCCGACAAAACATCGCCGACTGCCGATACGAAGAGACACAAGAGATCATTGACCAGATTGTAAAACAGGGCCGCGAATACCAGAAGCAGTTCATCTCGCTCACCATCCGTATGTTACGAAACATCCTGATGACCAACACCCGTCATCTGGACATGGTGAAGGCCACCGCCTACGAAACTGGAATTCTTTCCGAATACAGAGGTATCATTCAGCTGAAACAGGCCAGCCTCATGACCGAAGAGTGCAACAAGGCCCAGCTTCACATCGCCCGGAACGGCAACACGACCCTCATCCTGACAGACCTGATTTTCAAGTTAGCCGCCTGCCTGAGATAAGATTTTTTTATTTTCGAAACAGACTTAAAATATAACGGCGGTCCACCACAAACAAGGCCCCGAGATATGCGACCAGCAGGGCTGTATTAACAGCCAAGCGCGCGCCCATATGCGTGATGTTCAAGCTCTTGTTAACCGCTACACTTATTCCATACACAGCCACTGCAAACAGAATGTAAAAGAAAATCTTCTTGATATTATAATCCACCGGATAGTGTTTCTGGCCCAACAGATACGAGACCACCATCATACTGAAATAACAGGCAAAGGTTGTCCATGCGGCCCCCATATAGTCGAAACGAGGAATCAACAACAGGTTCAACCCCAGTGTGATAATGGCGCCGAAGATGGCTATATACGCGCCGAACTTCGTTTGGCCGGTAAGTTTATACCATATTGAAAGGTTATAAAAGATGCCAAGAAACAGATTTGCCAACAGAAGAATCGGCACAATGGGCAGACCCACGCGGTATGACGGTCCCACAAAATATTGGACCACATCCATATACAGCATTATACCGACAAAAATAATCGAACAGACCAGGACAAAAACCGTCATCACCTCCGCATAAGTCTCCCGGGCATCGCGGTCTTTGGACTTACTGAAGAAGAAGGGTTCGGCAGCGTATTTGAACGCCTGCACGAAAATCGTCATCATAATGGAAATCTTATAGCAGGCACTGTAGATGCCCACGGAGGCCTGCGGGTCGGCGGCACGGGAAACATACTTGATCAACACACGGTCCATCGTCTCGTTGACAATTCCGGCCAAACCGAAAATCAGCAGCGGGAACGCATATGCAAACATCTTCTTCCATAACGCCCAATCAAACACGTACTTCTGACGGAACACGCTGGGGAACAACATCAGCAGCGTCACCACAGATGCAATCAGATTGGCGATGAAGATGTAGCCAACCCCGATGCTCGGATTGTAGATGGTCTGTATCCACGCGGAATCCGGGTGCGTTTTCAGCAGATAGGGACAAAGCAACAGGAAGAACAGGTTGAACACCACATTGACCACAATGTTGGTAATCTTCACTGCAGCAAATTTCAAGGCTTTGTTCAGATGGCGCAGGCGGGCGAAGAAGATGGAGGTCAACGCATCCACCCCGATGATGACGGAAAACCAGACAATGTATTCGGGATGGTCGGGATATTTCATCCACCCGGCAATCGGATGGGAGAATATCGAACAAAGAACAATAAACAGCGTGGAGGTCACCAGCAAGGAGGTCACTATCGTGGTATAAACCCGGTCTTTCTGTTCCTCATCGCGGGAGAAGTTGAAGAATGCCGTCTCCATACCGTAGGTCAAGATGACAATGAAGAGGCTGGTCCAAGCGTAGAGTTCGCCCACCACGCCGTACTGTGCGGCATCCGCGAAAATATAGGTATGCAACGGGACGAGCAAATAGTTGAGCAATCGGCCCAGAATGTTCGTGGCACCGTAAATGACCGTCTGACCGGCAAGCTGTTTTATGGAGGAGGACATGAGGGAGTTAATAGTTAATAGTTAATAGTTAATAGTTAATAGTTAATAGTTGAC
>JAIKYR010000082.1 GCA_024682995.1 Bacteroidales bacterium
CCAATCCCCAATCCCCAATCCCCAATCCCAGCGCAACCAAAGCAGATAACGCTTCCACTTTATTATTATTGTAAGCTGTTGAAAATTTCTCTGACGCACTGAAGGAGGCCTTCGCCAGCTTATCCTTCAGTTCGATGATGACACGCTGGGCGGTCTTTGCCCCTATCCCCTTGACAGATTGTATGGTACGGACATCTTCCGAGGAGATGGCGTTCACCACGTCCTGCACACTGAGCGCCGAAAGAATCAGGCAGGCCGTGTTCGGGCCGATGCCGTTGACCGAAATCAGAAGACGGAAAAGCGTCCGCTCCGACTCTTCGTAGAAACCATACAGCGTGTGCGCGTCCTCCTTCACCACATAATGGGTAAAGAGTTTCAATTCCTTCTCCTCCTTGATCTGAGAAAAGGTACTTAATGATATATGGATGTAGTAGCCGACGCCACCCGCCGTCTCAATGACGACATAGGCGGGATTTTTCTCCACAAGGAGGCCTCTGATATGGGTGATCATGATTTTCTGCGGTTTTTGTAAAAAGTCGGCAAAAGTACGAGAAAAAAATGAAAATTTGGCGTACTTTTGCAACTCCATTTCTGAAAACGTTTTATTTTGTGGAATTAGTATGAAGAAGTTGTATTTAAGCCAAACAGACAAAAAAATTGCCGGCGTTTGTGGTGGCCTGGCCCAATATCTTGACATCGACTCCACGGTTGTCCGGATTATTTTCCTGTTCGCGTTTTTCTTTTGTGGCTGCGGACTGCTAGCCTATCTCATTATATGGATAGCCGCTCCCGCGGGGAATCCGTTGAGTTAGACATTGTCGTCCGGTAGAATGGTGTTGGATAAGACAAAAGAGCTGGAGACGCGGAGTATCCGTCAGTTGCTGTGGATTTATGCGCTGCCGTCGGTTATCAGCCAGATAATCGCCTCAGTCTATAACATTGCCGACCGGATCTTCATCGGCCAGGGTGTGGGGCCGCTAGCCATTGCGGGGCTCGCCATCACCATGCCGGTGATGAATGTGATCCACGCCTTCGGTTCGCTCATTGGGGTCGGCTCTTCCGCCCGCATGTCCATCGTGCTCGGCCAGAAGGATGTGCGCTGGGCGGAGAAGATTCTCGGCAACAGCACCGTCTTCACCTTTGTCCTCGGCTGCCTCTTCACCACGGCAGGATACCTTTTCATGGACCAGATCCTGATGGAGTTCGGCGCTACCGGCCAGACCGTCGCCTACGCCCGCGAGTACATGCTGATTGTCCTGCCGGGCATGTTCCTCACCACGGTCACCTTCAACCTGACGGGCCTGATCCGTGCTTCGGGCTACCCCACCAAGTCAATGTTCATCCTGGCAGGCGGCGCCATCCTGAACATCATCCTTGACCCGGTCTTCATCTTCTGGTTCGACTGGGGCATTGCAGGTGCTGCTTGGGCCACCACCATCTCGATGGCGGTGGCGGCACTCGTTTCGGTGCTGCACTTCGTCAGTCCCAACTCGTTCATCCGCTTCCGTGCACACTCGTGGAAGCCCAAAGGATATATTTTCCGCAATATCACCCTCATCGGCATGAGCCCGTTCCTGATGAACGTGGCGGCGGCGGGGGTGGTGGCCATCCTTAACACACAGCTGCTGCGCTACGGCGGCGACTTGGCCGTAGGCGCCTGCGGCATTGTCAACACTTTCGGCAACTTCCTGGTGCTGCTGATTCTCGGCGTCTGCCAAGGGATGCAGCCCATCGCCGGTTACAACTACGGTGCCGGCCACCCGTCGCGGCTGAAGGAAGTCTATCTCCTCACAATGAAAATCTGCATTCTTATCGGACTTGCCGGAAGTGCCGTCGCATGCAGCATCCCGCAACTTCTGGTCCGTGCCTTCACCTCCGACCCCGAACTCATCCGCCTCTCCATTCCCGCCGCCCGCTTCCTGATCGTGATGTTCCCCCTCATCGGCTTCACCATCACCAACTCCAACTTCTTCCAGTCCATCGACAAACCATGGATCGCCATTCTGACAAGTCTTTCAAGACAAATCATCTTCCTGCTTCCATTCTGCTACATCTTTCCTTTATTAATGGAAAAGATGGGCTTTGACGGACTTACGGGAGTATGGCTCGCAGGCACCGCCTCTGATGTGGCAGGTGCCGCCTTGGCTGCCATCCTATTGTTCAGCCAGCGCAAAGTGTTCCGCACCCAGATGTCGGTCTGACCGTAATATAAATCGTTAAAGGGGAACCGCCTGCCGGCGCATGCGGGGCCAGTAGGCGGAAAGGTACACCACCCGGGCCACCAGATGGGCGAAATAGGCTGCATACAACGCCTGAATCCCCCATAAAGGACTTCCCGCGAAATAGACAACAAGGAAACTGACGGCAGAGACAATCATGCAGTTACGGACCTGCTTTCCCGCCGTCGCGCCGATGTAGATGCCGTCCCACATGAAGGCCGCACAACTCACTAACGGCATCGTGATGAGCCACAACAGGAACGGGCGCGACGCCTCCACCACACTGAGGTCGGAGGTCATCAGGCGGATGGACCAGTCGCCTGCAGCAGCATATACCACCGTAAACAGCAACCCCACGCCCAACGCCCACACGAACAGGATTCGCACCGCACGCTCCAGCTGACGACCGTCGCCCGCCCCGATAAAACGCCCCGTGAGCGCCTCTCCCGCGTACGCAAAGCCGTCCACAAAGTAAGAGAACAGCATGAACAGCTTCATCATGATGGCGCTCACGGCCAGATCGCCATCACCGTACTTGGCAGCAAAAGAGGTAAAGCCGACATAAACGACCATAAAGCATAGAGACCTGACGAACAGGTCAGCCGAAAGCCGGAAAACGCGTCCAAGGTCTTTTCGCAAGACCACCTCACGCCGGTGCTGACGGAACAGTGCCCCATAGCGTGCCCACATCAATCCGATGGCCGTGGCTAGGCCGACATATTGCGCGATGACCGTACCATAGGCCACACCGATAATACTCAAGGAGGTATGCACCGCCAACAGATAGCTCGCCGCCATATTCACCACATTGACGACAATGTCGCACACCATCGGCGACACCGTATCCTGCATACCGATAAACCATCCCTTGAACACCATCAGGGCCAGCGTGGCGGGGGCGGCCATAATACGTACAAAAAAGTAACTGCGGGCAAAGTCGGCGACTTCAGCAGAACAGGGCACAAAATGCAAGACCGCCGTAACGAAAAGCCACTGGATGGCAAGCACAAACATGGCCGAACAGAGGGCGATGGCCATCGTCTGCCTGAAAATCGCCACCTCCTTCAGCGGGTCATTCTCACCGTACGCTTGCGCGGTGAGGCCGCTGGTGCCGATACGGAGGAAACCAAAATTCCAATAGAGAAGGTCGAACAGCATCGTGCCGACGGCAATGCCGCCGATGGCCGAAGCATTGGAGATGTGCCCGATAATGGCGACATCCACCATGCCCACCAACGGAATCGTGATGTTGGCCAGAATGCTCGGTATAGCCAACCGAAGAATTTCCCTATTGAGACGTCTCACCTTTCAGTTTTCAGTTTTCAATTTTTAACTTTCAACTTTCAGTTTCCCCCTGATTTCCGCTTCGTCCCGGCGCAGCTGTGCAATAAGTTCCTGCACGGAGAGGAATTTCTGTTCATCGCGGATTTTGCCGAAGAGGGCGAACTGCAACATTTTCCCATACAAATCGCCGTCAAAATCAAAGAGATAGATTTCTATTGTCGGTTCTCCAAGTCCGAGGGTGGGACGAGTCCCGACGTAGAGCATCGCGCCGTACTCGCAGTCACCCACACGGGCTTTCGCGGCATACACGCCCGTGCCGACCGCCAGCGATGGCGTTACTGCCGTGACGTTGGCGGTGGGATAGCCGAAGGTGCGGCCGTTCTGGAGACCGTGCGACACCGTGCCGCTGTACCAGAGGATCTCCGGCGTGCCGTTCTCCGAAAGCTTATTCAAAGATAGTTTCCTCCTCCTGTTTTTCGGCAGCGTCGGCCGTGCCGACCACCACCACAATTTCGCCCTTCACCGGCTTGGCCGCAAAGTGCGCCACTGCCTCGGCCAAAGTGCCACGGAAGTTCTCCTCGTGAATTTTCGTCAGCTCCCGAGAGACACAGACGGGACGGTTTTCACCGAAAATAGGCACCATCATCTCCAGCGTTTTCAGAAGACGGTACGGCGACTCGTAGAAGATGGCAGTTTCGGCGGCGGCGGCCATTGTCTTCAGACACGTCTCCTTCCCTTTCTTGTGGGGGATGAAGCCGTAGAACTTGAAACTGCTGGCGGGCAGTCCCGAATTGACGAGGGCGGGGATGAGGGCGGTAGCGCCGGGAAGGCACTCCACCTCAATGCCGTTGCGGAGGCACTCGCGCACAAGCAGGAAGCCGGGGTCGGAGATGGCCGGCGTGCCCGCATCGGACGTGAGGGCCACGCTCCCCGCCTGACGGATGCGGGCGAGGATGCTTTCCAGCTGCTGGTGCTCGTTACGGATATGGTATGGCATGCACGGCTTTGTTATTTCAAAATGATGCAGCAGGTTGCCCGTGGTGCGGGTATCCTCGCAAAGGATGAAATCCGCCTCACGCAGCACCTTCAGCGCACGGAGGGTGATGTCCTCCAAGTTTCCAATCGGTGTGGGTACGACAAAAAGTTTCATCTTTTACAAATAGGGTTTGAACCGGTCGTGGTTGCGCTCGGTACGGAGACGCTTGATGGCCTTCTCCTTGAGCTGGCGGACGCGCTCGCGCGAAATCTGGCACTGCACGCTGATTTCGTCAAGCGTGTGCTCTTGGGTGTTGTTCAGCCCGAAGAAAAGGCGGATGACCTCCTTCTCCTTTTCAGGAAGGTCGGACAGCATCACGTCCACATCGGTGGCGAGCGATTCTTTCATCAGCGTGTCGTCGGTGCCGGAAGCGTTGTCGGGGATGTAGGTATCCACCATCTTGGTGTCGTCGTCGGTACTGACGGGGGCGTCAAGCGACTGCGTGAACCCGTTCATCCTCAGCAGGTCGGCCACTTTATAGGCAGGAATGTCCACTGCCTCTGCAATCTCATCGACAGTGGGGAAACGCTGATACTGCTGTTCGAGGCGGGCCAGCTCCTTCTTGATCTTGCTGATAGTCCCCACCTGATTGAGCGGGAGACGCACCACACGGGCCTGATCGGCAATGGCGGTGAGGATGGACTGGCGGATCCACCACACGGCGTAGGAGATGAACTTGAACCCACGAGTCTCATCGAACCGTTGGGCAGCCTTTATCAGTCCCATATTACCCTCATTCACAAGGTCAGGAAGGCTGATTCCCTGATTCTGGTACTTCTTGGCGATGGAGACCACAAAACGCAAGTTGCATGTGGTCAGACGGTCCAGCGCCTGCATATCTCCCTCACGTATCTTCCGTGCCAGATCCACCTCCTCATCGGGGGTCAACAGCGGCTGTCGGGCGATTTCCGCCAGATAGCGCTCCATGGAGGCGGAGTCACGGTTCGTGATGGAGTTCGAAATTTTTATTTGTCGCATCATAGGCTAAAGGTTTTGCGTATTTATTGGTATATCGATATTAGTCATTCCCATAAAGAACGTTTGTGTTGCCCACATTGTTCAATAATGTTAAATTTATTTTTTGCCGTTGACCGTTACGGAGGATGGTGACAGACATATTGTCGCCCGGAGAGTGCTGTGCCACAATCTCCTTCAGTTCGGAAACGGAATTGATTTCGCGTCCGTCGAGGGCGAGGATAATGTCATCCTCACGCAGGCCAGCACGCTCAGCTGCACCGTCGGCAGTGACTTGCCGCACCAGCAGCCCCTTCACTTCCGAAAGGTTAAGTTCGTCGGCGATGGCGTTGTCAATCTCCACAACCGCCACACCGATATATGCGCGCTGCACGGAGCCGTACTGTTTCAGGTCGGATACCACCTTGCGGGCGATATTGGAGGGGATGGCAAAAGAATACCCCGTGAAATAGCCGTTGCCGGAAGCAATGGCGGAGTTGATGCCGATGAGCTTGCCGTCGGCATTGACGAGGGCACCGCCGCTATTTCCCTGATTGACAGCGGCATCAGTCTGGATAAATGACTCTATGGCTGTGTTCTTGCCAAGTATGTCCAAGTTGCGGGCTTTGGCACTCACGATGCCGGCGGTGACGGTGGAAGTGAGGTTGAAGGGGTTGCCGACGGCCAGCACCCACTCCCCTATCCTTACGTCGTCGGAATTGCCGAACTCCAGCACGGGCAGCCCGTCCGTCTCGATTTTGATGAGGGCGAGGTCGGTCATCGGGTCGGTGCCGACCACGGTAGCCTTGAACTCGCGGCGGTCGTTGAGGGTGACCGTCACCTCCTTGGCATCCTCCACCACATGGTTGTTGGTGACGATGTATCCGTCAGGCGAAATGATGACGCCGGAGCCCGCCCCGAGCACCTCGTGTTGCGTGGTTCCGGGGAAGGAATTTCCGAAAAAGTCACTCCAGAAACTGTCACCGAAGAAGTCCTCCCACACTGAAGTCTGGTATAAAAACTGTGTTTTGATATGCACAACGGCGTGTACCGACTGCTCGGCGGCACCCGTCAGGTCGACATATTGGCGGCTGCTGCTTTGGGCGCAAGCACCAAAGGAAAGGGACATAATCCCTATAAAAAACAATACTTTAGATTTAATGAAGCCTTTCATAACATCCTCCTTTTTCAATATAAATTTTAAAGCAAGACAAATAAGAAACGGAATTGTTCAGAAAAAATTATTTTATTTTTGAATATTTGATTGAAAAAAATTGTACTTTTGCGCCCCAAAATTCAAGTATAACCAAAATCAATCAAAAATGTACGCAATCGTAGAAATAGCAGGGCAACAATTTAAGGTTGAAAAAGATCAGAAGATCTTTGTTCACCGCCTCAAAGCTGAAGAAGGTTCCGAAGTGAAATTCGACCGCGTGATGTTAGTTGACGACAACGGTTCTGTAAAAGTGGGCACCCCCACCGTTGACGGCGCAGAAGTATCCGCTACCGTACTTTCCCATCTCAAAGGGGACAAAGTACTTGTTTTCAAGAAGAAAAGAAGAAAAGGCTATCAGACGTTGAACGGCCACCGTCAGTATCTGACCTCCATCCAAATCAACGGCATCGCCTTCTAAAATTTTATAAACCCAATTCAGTAACAAAAAAATCATTGCATTATGGCTCATAAAAAAGGTGTCGGTAGTTCACAGAACGGTCGTGAATCCGCAAGTAAAAGATTAGGTGTCAAAATTTTCGGCGGCCAGTTTGCCAAGGCCGGCAATATCATCATCCGCCAGAGAGGAACTGTCCACAACCCCGGCAACAACGTTGGCATGGGCAAGGACCACACGCTCTACTCCTTGGTTGACGGCACCGTCAACTTCCGTACGCGCAAAGGTCGTTCCATCGTCTCCGTCCTCCCGCTCGAAACGGAAGAGGCTCAGGCATAATTTTGGACATCCGGAAGAAAAAGAAACTGAGCGCCCGATGAAAGTCGGGCGTTTTATTTTTTTTGCACAACAATAACAACAAACACTATGAAACAAAAACTTCTTTTCTTTATGGTACTGGCACTGTTTTCGACGGGGCTCGCCGCACAGACTGCCAAGCCCGGCATCGTCGCCCATCGGGGATTCCACAATTTTGGAAACTCGGCCGAAAACAGCATTTCCGCCATGCAACATGCCGTTGCCCATGATTTCGAAGGCACCGAATTTGACGTGCAACTCACCTCTGACGGCGCCACCATTCTCTTTCACGACCATGTTATGCAGGACCTGATCATTTACGAGACACCTCTCGAGACCCTGCAAAAGCAACAGGCCTTCACCCTTAAAAGTGGTGAGAAGGTGCCGACACTTGATGCTTTCCTTGCCGCCTGCCGCCAAGCACTATTGGATCAACAGCCACGCAAAAAGCACACACAACTATTTTTCGAGATCAAATCCCCCGGTTCGCCGTTGCAGCGCTATCATCTCATCGGCCAAATCATCGAAGCCATCGGGAAATACCAACTTCATGAAGATATCTTCTTCATCTCCTTCGACCTTGAAATCTGCATCCTGATGGCCAAACTGATGCCCGACGTCCCCGTGGCCTATCTTGGAAGTGTCATTCCTCCGGAAGAACTGCACGCAAAGGGCGTCCCCAACATTGACTACCACTGGCAGTATCTCCTCGACCACCCCGAATGGGTCTCGGATGCGCACAAGCTGGGCATGACCGTCAACGCATGGACCGTCAACGACAAGGAGACGGCACTGAAGATGCTCAATCTCGGTGTTGACTACATCACCACGGACGAACCGCTCAAAATGCGGGAGTGGATAGGACTATAACCTTGCATTATGGAGAACAAACGCGAGATATGGCTTGACTGGCTGCGGGTGGTGGCATGCTTCCTTGTGATGCTCACCCATAGCACGGAACCCTTTTATCTGGGAGGTGAGGGAGCGCTGATACTCACACATTCCGACGCTGTCTGGGTTGCAGTTTTGGATGTGCTGTCACGGGCCGCCGTGGTACTGTTTGTTATCGCTTCCAGCTATCTACAATTTCCCTTGCACTATACCACCAAGGACTTTTTCCGGAAGAGGGCGCTGCGCATTCTTCCGCCTTTTCTTATATGGTCGCTTGTCTATGCGGTTGTCTGGGGCGAACCCATACAGAACCTCAAAGACCTTTTATGGAACTTCAACTACGCTGCCGGGCACCTCTGGTTTGTCTATATGCTCATCGGCCTATACCTTGTCATGCCTCTTCTCTCCCCTTGGGCGGAGAAGGTCGGGAAACGTGAATTGCAGGTATATATAGGGATCTGGCTTTTCACGACAATCATTCCCCTCCTTCGGAACTGGCTTGGGGGTGCAGCGCCTGTCATCTACGGTCCTTCTGGAATTCCCAATCCTGCAAAATATCCTCTTTGGGGCGAGGCCAGCTGGAACGCCTACGGGATTTTTTATTATGTGAGCGGCATGCTGGGGTATCTGCTTCTGGGCCTCTATTTCCGCAAATTCGTGGGGGATATCTCATGGAAAAAGACATTCGCGCTTGCCCTTCCGCTCTTTTTCTGCGGCTTCGCCATCGGTGTTTTCGGTTTTTTGCGCCGCGTCGGGGCAGATGCTGGCGGGGGATTCCCTATCGAAGGTCCGGCGGGCCTCGCGGCAATCTGGGAGACAACATGGTTCAACGACACCATCGGCGTGACCATGATGGCTGTCGGCTGGCTCCTTTTCCTGAGGAAGTGCCAATCAGAGGGAGGCTTTTACCACAAGATCATCCTGCCCGTCTCCAAAGCGAGCTATGGGATGTATCTGAGCCACCTGCTTGTGGTGGTGTTTGTGTCCACATGGCTGCGTGATGCCATGGGCCTTGGCGACAACGGCATCCTCGGACTATGGACAACGCCGGTGCAGATTCTTCTGACGGCATTCTCCTCTTACGTTCTTGTGGCCATAGCCTGCGTAATCATTCAGAAGATTCCGAAACTTGGAAAAATAATCATGGGCTAAAACCGGATTCCGATACGGATGATGCCGGTTCTCATCATCCTATGGTTGGTTTCTTTTTGCATAATCACTTAAAACGGTAAGCACGCCCTCTTTGTCGATCTGCAAGGGGCTTATGAGCACGACGCGCTCATCCGGGTTGTCGATCATCCGGCCGTGATATACACAATACCGTCCATTGTCCGGCAGCGTGATGACCATACAGTGGCCGGTGCCCATCACGGAACCGCCTTGGCTCACATCCTCTTGCAGGACGGGGTTGTTGGAAGCCTTCTTGAAGGGTCCCAAAGGGCTCTTGCTGGTGGCATATCCCACGGCGTAGTACTGGCCGCCGTAGTGGTTGGCGCTATACATCATGTAATAGGTGTCTCCCTCGCGAAAAATGTAGCTGCCTTCTGTCCAACGCCGGTTCACCTCTTTGTGGGTGGCGCTGCGGCTTTCCCATTCTGCCTGCGCATCATCCAACTTCTTAGGAGGGCACAAAAGCAGCACAGGGTCGCCAATCACGCCGCTGAAATCGGGTTTCATCTCCACGCCATACACCCAGCTCTCTTCTATGTTGTCATAGACGCCGGCGGCTTTCAGACTGTCCGCAAGCTCGCTCTCCACACTGTGCTTGTAGCAGCAACGGCTAAAATAAAGATAGCATCGCCCTGTCTCTTCGTCGAAATAGACATTCGCATCAATAATGGGATATTCGGGATTGAAGATGGGCCGGTCGTAAAGGTCTGTAAAGGGGCCTGCCGGAGAATCGCTCACAGCTACGCCAATCTTGAAGTTCTCTCCCTCGTTGGTGGGGTTATCCCTGTAGTTGGCACTGAAGAACATATAGTACTTACCGTTACGCTCATACACTTCGGGAGCCCAGAAGCAGTTCACATTCCACTGGTCTTTACCGGCTCCCTGATAGACACGGCCGCAAGGTTCCCATCTATTGAGGCTGTCGCTGACATAGGCCTCAAAACCGTCCTTCATGGAGGTGCCATACATATAATACTTGCCGTCACTGGCATGCAGCAGGAAGGGGTCGCCAAACTTAAGGGGCAGAGGGTTACTCCATGAGAAGTCACAGCCTCTCCCTTCATCGGTTATAGTGCGCGTGGTTCCACTATGCGAACTGCAACCGGCACAACTTATTATCATCAGGCCTGCCACAAGGCCAAGGAACGTGATTTTTCTCATATTTTGCAATCGTTATTTGTCTTCGTTTCGGGTGAGAGCATCCTATTTTGCGGCATCAATCAGGCGCTCTCCGCCCACTATTTTTTCAGAATACGTATCAGACCCATGCCGTTGGTCTGCATAAGCAAGGCGTTGCCATAGGGCGCACAGTCTTCGAACTCCGCTGGTACCTGTTCCCTGAAATCATAGATGCCGTCCAGACGCTTTTTGCGCAGGTTCCAGACATACAGGATGCTGGGCTGCTGGGGTGTTCCAATTCCCACCGGGATAATCATCCAGTCCTTGATGATGCAGGCGCCCTGCCCGATCTGCCGGGACGGGAAACGCGGGTCGAGGTCTTGAATGCAATAGTTGTCGAGGGCATCTTCGGGGTGAAGATGGACGACAGCTCCGTCGCTGAGACGGGGCAGCCGGAAAGTCATCATACGCCAGCGGTTGCCTTCCGCCAGATTCTCAATGGTGTTGCCATAGCCGACGAGCAGGTTGCGGCGGCGGTCTATAACCCATTGCAGCGCATAGCCGAAGAGGCCGTCGGGGTCATCAAGGACAATGGTCTGCACCAGCTGCGGACCGCCGTCCGGCATAAGACGTTCCACGAAGCAGACATCCTTCATCCCCTCGTAGCGTTCCCGCGAGCACTGCGACACGTAAAGCACGGGGAATTCGTCGCCCTTCGCATAGCGTTCTTTACCGAAATCAGCCACATTGGCGTGATTCACCGCATTCTGGCTTGCCAGCGGGAACTGACGGACACGCTCCATCCCGCCTTCAGAGAGGCGGTAAAGGGTTGCCACTCCCGTATTTTGCAGGCTGACAAGGTAGTCGCCATATATGCTCATGCCTTGAAAATAGAGTTCGGGGAAGCCCTGGAACTTCCCTACTTTCTCGATGCGTTCCGTGGTGTATTGCACCTCGCGGATGCTTGTGCAGCTTGTGGCCAGCAGTCCTATTGTTACGGCTGCACAAAAAACGATTCGATTCCTCATGGTTGCATTGTTGTTTATGCCTGCAAAAATACGAAAAAGATGAAAGAAAATGTCGTATTTTTGAGGCTTCAAACAATCAAAAGGAGAAAACACAATAGGAATTCCCTATTGGGCATCGCAAAAGAGAATCTGGAATTGTGCTGTGACAAAGTATAATTTTTCCCATCCCCACTCATCTTATGCTCACACAAAAAAAAATTATGGAAATCCGCTGAAAATATCAAAATACATCGTATCTTTGCTGCGCTAATTCGAAAAAAGCAAAAATCGGTTTTTATATGCAAACAATCTATAATCATTTCATTTATTAACCAACTAAAATTTTTTATTATGAAAAAACTTTTATCCTTTTTTCTGATTGCCATTCTCGGCTTGAGCCTGTCAGCACAGGTCATTTCTGATTTTCCGGCCATCGAGGATTTCGAAGGTGCCACCAATCCTGGCTCCCATGATTTCTTTTTGAATTGGACTGATGACTGGGTTGTAACCGACGCGCCTGCAAACATCAACTCCCCAATCACCAACGGCTACAACAGTTACAATTTCGTTTACTGCTATAGCAACTCCTCCGCACTAAATGACACTTTGGAAACCTATGCCTTCGATCTCACTGGCACCGACCATGCAACATTGTCTTTCTATTTTGCAAACCCCGATTGGCAAGGAGACTATGACGAACTTAAAATCGGCTACAGGCAAGCTGCATGGGATAACTGGACTTTCATATACACAATCAATGAAGCAAACGATGACTGGACCCTATTCGAAGTACCTCTGCCAACAGGAAGCATGCTTCAAATCTGCTTCGTTGCTTTAACCAACAGAGGTTACGGCCTCTATCTTGATGACATCAAAGTTGACATCCCCGATTTCCCGGAAGTTTCCTCGTTCCCGTGGTCATGGGACTTTGACAACGGCATGGGACCCTTCATGCAAGAATTTGATGGACTTTACGAACCTTGGTATATAACTTTGGGAAACACAAATAGTGACGAAGGGACTATGATAAATGCACCAGCATACGACTTTAATGACTATAACGCCTTGTTTTTTAATAAAAATGGCAAAACAGCGACTTTGATTTCGCCCATCTTCGAACTCGGCAATGCCGATTCAGCAAGCGTAACGTTTTACTACTCAATGGAAGACTATGGTGGCGATGTCGATGAATTTGCTTTATTATACCGCACCAGTCCTTCTTCCTCTTGGCATACGATCTGGGCAACGACAGAAGAAATGAATGTGTGGTCTGTGAAAACCTTCAACCTGCCTGACCTGACCGATACCTATCAGATTGGTTTTTGGGCAAAAGGACATTATGGTTATGGTGTAACCTTGGATATGATTACCGTAAAGGCATGGACTCCGGAAGGCATCAACGAAATGACAAGCGCCCAATCCACCATCAGCGTATATCCCAGCCCGGCAACCGACCACATCACTGTCATCCGCAACAACAACGACGAGATGTTCATCTACAATGTTTTCGGCTCATTAGTAAAGAGCACCAATGAGAACATAATCAACGTGAGCGATTTTGCTCCCGGCGTTTACTTCATCAAGACAAGCGAAGGGACTGTGAAATTCGTGAAATCAAAATAATAAAGCGAACAAAAAAGCAAGAGGGTGACTGCAGTCACCCTCTTTTTTTTGTACTTTCAGTCCTTATAGTCATCTTTACGTTTGGGGTTCATCGGGAACCAACCTTTGCGCACTCTTTCGTGCTGTTTGAACACTTCGCCTATCCCCCAGAAACACGAGAAAGCGAAAGCCGCCACAACCGTAGAAACAATGTAGTTCTCGACGAGCAACGATGTGACCGTGCAGACGAGGCCCGCGATAAAGAATATCCACCACCCTTTACGTCCCAAGTAATACTCCAGTTTGATTGTGACGGGGTGACAAATTCCGATACTCAGAAAGACTGCGGCACCAACAATTATTCCTGTGAAATTCATTTGATGTTTTTTAATGGCAGAACATGAACCCGAAATAAAGACGCGGGCCGGTGGGCAGGCAGAGCTCGCTTTTGTGGAAAGCCAGCATCCAGTCCACGCGGAAAGTGAGATGGACTTTACTCGTAATGCAGTAATCGCAGCCCACGTATGGGGTGACATAGAAAAACGATTGTTTATGAAAAGTGCTGTTGGCATCCTGGGACCAACTGTTCTGGTCGCCGTCCAAGATATACAAGCCTTTCATCGAGCCCCCCCCTATGGCACCGCCAATATAGGGCCATGCCTTGTCCAGACGCCAGCAACAATCCGCCAACAAACCGCCACAGCCCATACGCACATAACTGCCGTCTTTGAGGATGTCACGGCAATCGGACATCCTGCCCGCCAGCGTACTCACATACCCCTCAAAACCTGTACGCAAGTGCTTCCACAGATGCACACGCAACGCGCCACCGATACCGAAGGCCGCTCCTTGCGGACTACAGACCCTGCCGTCCGGAGCCTTCGGCGCGTGCCCGTTCCGGCCGGACAGATAGCCTGTGTGCA
>JAIKYR010000089.1 GCA_024682995.1 Bacteroidales bacterium
CAGATCAACCACCTTGTCTGCCAGTGTGGAGGTAAGGCGGCGGTCGTACTCGTAGCATTTACCGGAACGGGGAATGTAGCCGGAAATCTGTCCGCGGGCCTCAATGCCGAGTTTGCGGTTGATTTCAGAAGCGATGGTGCCGCTGATACCACCGAAGCGCGGATGACCGTACTCGTCGGTGTCGGAGGAGGCATACACCATGCCCAGCTCCTGTTTCTCATCATCCCACCATCTCACACCTTCGGACACGGCGATGACAAGACTATGCTTGGGTGAGCGCATGTAGTTTTCCTTGACGGATTCGAAGAAGAACTCCTTGCGCTCCTTGGTCATCTCCACTTCCGGAACGAGTGCCATCTGGGCACCGCCGAAGACTGCTGAGCCCGTGAGCCAGCCGGCATCACGCCCCATCACTTCCAATACCATGATGCGCTGGTGCGATTCGTTGGTGGTGTGCAGCTTGCTCGTCAACTTCTTGATGGCCATGGCGCCGGACGGGAATCCCGGACACAACACGGTCTCGTGCTGCTGACCGTTGTAATGGTGCATCGTGCGAGTACGCAAGTCGTTGTCGATGGTCTTGGGGAAACCGATGACGGGAATACCGTAGGTTTCGTACATCTTCTTGGCTGCGCCATTGGTGTCGTCACCGCCGATAGTCACCAGCACATCGATTTTATAGCGCTCGATGTTGCGCAAAATCTGCTGGGAACGGTCTTCGGGGTTCTTCTTGCTCGGGAAGGGATTGGTACGGGACGAAAGCAGCGCCGTGCCGCCATAGATGCCGTTGTACGGGATGTTGGTCAAATCCACGATGTCGCCGTCGCCCAACAGGCCCTTCCAGCCGCGGAGCACACCGTACACTTTGAAGCCGAGCATGGAGGCGCGGTTGCGCACACATTCGATACTGGAGTTGATGGCGGGAGTGTCTCCACCGCCGGAAAGAATGGCTAATGTCTTGCCTTTGAACAGTTTTTCAGTTTTCATATTCTGTGATTTTTAATAATGATCGATTGGGACAATTAATAATTAACAATTAATAATTAATAATTAATAGTTATAGTTTGTGGTTCATTGTTTGTAATGTAGAAGTGGGGGGGCTTATCGGAAAAGAATAGTGTTTTCGTTCTGATGGTTCGTGTCGGTACGGATAAGATACTCTTCCTCCATCATTTCCAAATATAGACCGTCCAGCATTTTATTGATGATATAACCCTGGATATCCGCCCCCACGGGCGTTCCGCATATCGAATAGTATTGGGCCACCATCTCGTTCCAGATGTTATTGACATTAAAAACGTTCATACGGATGGATACGGGACTTTGCAGAGCGGCTTTCAAATCGTCGTTTTTTAATTTCTTGAAATATTGGGTGATGGCATCGTCGTTCCCGCCAATCAACCCATCGTAATCCCAGTATTCCATTTCATTGATGGCCGTGGTGAGCGCATCCGACATGGCAGAACGGCAGTTGGTGGCCAAATGATTGGTAGCAACGATAAGCGAATCGTTCAGATAACCCAGGCCGTGCTGGCTCAGGGTATCTATCAGGGCGGCGGCTATCGTACTGTAGTCGATGCGGTAGGCCCCATTATTATAATTGTAAAAACCATTATCAATAAAAAGATGGTTCAATGCGGAATCCTTACTTTGAACCAGGCACTCTTTAACAGCGGCGTGTTTCTGAGCCGTCGTATAAAGTTGCCCTACATATTGTCCGGAATTGTCCACACAGGAGGTCATCGTCCATGCCACAATCAGGGTGGCCAACAGAATTTTGATTTTTTTCATCATTTCCTAAAATTAGTGCGCAAAGATAGTTATTTTTGCGGTATGAAAAACGGACAAATCCAATTTATTGCTAACGCTTCATCTACCAACAAGTTACTATCTGATATGATGAAATCGGAGCGTGCCATCGGCAGCGAGTTGGCACATCTTTTCGCGCTTTGCACCGACTATCAGTCAGCAGGGCGCGGCATGGGGACAAACACATGGTTCAGCGAACGCGGGAAAAATCTGCTGGCCAGCATTTTCTTCCATACCGGCATACCCGCCGCCCAACAGTTCCTGTTTAACGAGTATTTCGCCCTCTGCGCACGGGAAACACTAGCACAATATCTTCCGGATGTTCAGATAAAATGGCCCAACGACATCTATGTAAACGGGAAAAAGATCGCCGGCATCCTCATCGAACATACCGTGGTGGGCGACCGACTGAACGGCACCATCGCCGGCATCGGCCTCAACGTCAACCAGGAGCATTTTCCCGACGACATCCCCCACCCCACCTCACTGCTTCTGGAAACCGGCAGTCTTTTCGAAGTGCCTGCCGTCATGGAATTGCTCCATCAGACACTTGCAGACCATTGGGAGGAACTTTCCGAGACAAATGCCACAAGGTTGCACGACCAATATATGGAGCACATGTATCAAAGAGGTGTTTTTTCATTATATCGTATTGGAGAAAAAGAGATTACAGCTATGATAGAAGACGTGGACCCCTATGGCAGGCTCCAGTTGCGCGACCGTGACGGCCAACTCTACACGTGTGGGTTCAAGGAAGTAAGGTTTTTGGGAGCGGGATGATTATAAAGTTAAAACTGGAAAAGTATTTTAAAGTGTTAAAAGATAAAGTAATAAAATTCATAGTTCAAGGTTCAACAACAACATTTCACAGTGACACGTCAGGAGTTTTATCGGTGTTTGAAGGGGCATTTCGGTTATGAGCCGACGCCATCCCAGGAGGTGGCGATCGGGCGGCTAGCCGATTTCATCTACGAGAAGGGCGACCACTTCCTATTCCTCCTGCGCGGGTATGCGGGCACGGGCAAGACCACCCTGGTGAGTGCGCTGGTGAACGCCTTGGAGGATGTGCGTGTGCGCACTGTGCTGCTGGCCCCCACGGGCCGGGCAGCCAAGGTCCTCTCGCAATATGCCGGCAAAAAAGCCTTCACCATCCACAAATGGATCTACCGCGTGGCCACCCGGCAGGGATTGCGCCGTTTTGTGCGCAAGGAGAACATCTTCAGCCACACGCTCTTCATCGTGGACGAGGCCTCCATGATCTCCGCCGAGGGCGGCATGGGCGAGATCCCCGGCCTGAGCAGCCTGCTGGAAGACCTGATGGACTACGTCTTTGCCGGCGAACACAACCGGATGCTCTTCATCGGCGACGACGCACAGCTGCCGCCGGTACATTCCGACGAGAGCCCGGCCCTGAACGAGGATTTCCTGCGCTCGGCATTCCCCGTCACCATCCGTGAGGGCAGCCTCACCGATGTGGTGCGGCAGGCCGAGGATTCCGGCATCCTGTTCAACGCCACCCTGCTGCGCGACAAGATTAATAGCAACGACCCTTCCTTCCCGTTGTTCAGCGGGCGCCCCTTCCCCGACTTTACACGCGTGCGCGGCGGCGAGCTGGAGGAGCTGTTCAACAACCTCTACGACCGCAACGACTGCGACGAGATTGTCACGGTGACACGCTCCAACAAGCGGGCCTACCTCTTCAACAACGAGATCCGCAGCCGCGTGCTCTACCGCGAGAACCGCATCGCCACCGGTGACTATCTGATGGCAGTGAAAAACAACTACTACTGGATTGAAGAAGGCTCCGAGGTGGGCTTCCTGGCCAACGGCGACATTATGGAGGTGATGGCCATCCACAAACAGCAGGAACTCTACGGGTTCAGCTTCGCCGACGTGACCGTCCGCCTGTGCGACTACCCCAACTATCCCGACATCGACATCAAAATCATCCTCGAAAGCCTGGAGTATGAAGGCCCATCCCTCTCCCCAGAAGATTATCGGAAACTATATCTCGCCGTGTCCGAGGACTATGAGGATATTGCCGACCGGCGTGAGCGGGCCAAGCGTATCAAAAACGACCCCTATTTGAATGCCGTGCAGGTGAAATTCTCGTACGCACTCACGTGCCACAAGACGCAGGGCGGCCAATGGAAACATGTGCTAGTGGACCAGGGCTACCTGACCGAAGACGGCCTGGACCGCGAATTTCTGCGTTGGCTTTATACGGCTGTCACCCGTGGCACCGAGAATGTCTATCTGATCAATTTCAACGATGAAGTGTTTTCACCATAACCACGCTCAAGTTTTTTTTGTATCTTTGCCACCCATTTTAAAAAGATTAATACGAATTAAAAACATAAAAAGATGAGTAAACTTATTTCTATTGAAGAAGCTGTATCCCATGTAAAGGACGGGATGACCATTATGTTCGGCGGCTTTTTAGGAGCCGGCACTGCCGTGAAATTAGTTGAAGCCATTGCCAAGAAAGGCGTGAAGAACCTCACCCTCATCGGCAACGACACTGCCTATCCCAACAAGGCCATCGGCATGCTGATTTCCAACCATCAGGTCAAGAAACTCATTGCCTCCCATATCGGGACCAATGCCGATACCATCCAGCAGTTCAACGACAAGGAACTTGAAATAGAGTTCGCTCCGCAGGGCACCTTGGCCGAGCGCATCCGTTGCGGCGGTGCCGGTCTGGGCGGCGTGCTCACCCGCACCGGCCTCGGCACGGTGGTGGAACAAGGCAAGCGCAAAATTGAAATTGACGGCAAAGAGTACCTGTTGGAAACGCCTCTCCATGCGGATGTGGCCCTTATTGGAGCCAGCATCTGCGACACCGTGGGCAACTGCATCTACAAGGGCACCACGCAGAACTTCAACCCCATGATGGCCACCGCCGCCGACCTCGTGATCGTGGAGACCAAAGAACTGGTCGAAGTGGGCACCATCCCGATGGAACAGGTCCACACGCCGGGCATTTACGTTGACTACATCGTCCAATAAACTGTCTTGAAACTCATCCGACTCTTATTGCTGGCATGCATTCTGTGGGGGACCGCCTCCGCCCAGTCGGGCAAGCCGCTCCGCCTGGAATTCCCCGCAGAACGGTATTCCACCGATTTGCAGAGGGTTCTGTGCGACACGTTAGGCGTATGTGTGCTCTACCCTTCCGTCGTCAACGACTCTTCCTATTGCCATATCCTGCATTATGATGTGAATATGGTGAAACAAAACGAAAGCCGTTTCCCGCTGGCTGACCGTCTGTGGGTGACGGCTTCCGCTTTTTCACGCGGCCACCTTTACATCCTCTGCCAGAAAACAAACAAAAAGAAAAAAGAGCCCGATGGCCTGCTGGTGACCTACGACCTGGCCACCCATACCATGGACCAGCATCCCGTCCGGAACCTGCCATCTTCCGACATCTCCCATTTCACGGTGCGGAACGGCAACCTGCTGTTCACCGCCCCTGTGAACAGCATCCAGTCGAATATTTTCTTCCTGCCGAAGGGGGAAACGTCGGTACAGGCCCTCCGGCTGCCCAACGCGCCGGACTATACCATCGACGACTTTGTGGCGGAAGACGACGGCTCCGGCGCGACCGTTTGCGTGAACACCTCCTCCAACAGCAAGAACAATGTGTTGTGGCTGTGTGAGACGGACATGGCCGGAATGCCCCTCCGCGTGGTGGACTTCCCCGACACGGGAGAGACCCGTTACCAGAACGCCCGCATCGCCCGCATGGGCGACGGCTCTTACCTGATTGCCGGCACCTACCAGCAGCGCAAGACCTCCGGCAACACCGCCACCGGCATCTATTCCCTACGCTACGATGCGCACCGTTTCAGCACTCCGCAGGAATACCCCTTCAAGCAATCGTTGGCCGCCGGACGCAACAACTCCGATGTGCTTTTCCTGGCGGGCCGCATCTATCCCAGTGATTCGGTTTTTGCCTTCGTGACGGAATCCTTCTACCCCGAATACCGCTACACCACTACCTACTCGTATGGCGTGCCCACCACCGAGCCCGTATTCATGGGGTATCGTTTCATAGATGCGGAAGTACATGTCTTCGACACGGCTGCAACCCGAATCTGGAGTTATTCCGTTCCCTTCGACAATCTGATGGTCACCAACCTGACCACCCATCTGCGCGTCTCGTTCCTGCCGTCCTACATTATATATTACTATACGCTGAACCAGACCCTGACCACCATGCTGACGGATTACCGATTCAATCTGGTGGACCCCATCCGCACTTCGGAGTTGTTCCCCGACAACACCCCCAAAGGGCCGATGTCCTACAGCATCGTGCTAAGCCAGTGGCATGGTTCCTATTTCCTTTTGTCGGGATACCGATTTCGGCAAGGGAGTGCGAAAAGCAAAATGCCGGTCTATTTCATGAATAAGTTGCGGTATGAGTAGGATGATCTTTGTCGCGGAGGCAACGGGTGGAAAGCCCATCATGCGCACACCGGTTCCGGGCGGAGCATGGCGCAGCGGTCGATGATTGCGTTGGCGACATCAAAACCCGCATCACAGACTTTTCTTTGTTTGCTGCCATCGTAGCCCATAGACAGATGCAGGGTGTTATATCCGTCCACCACAAAAGCCAACAATTTCTTATCGCGTTTGCCGGCGGCCTCCTTGTACTTGCCAATGTCAGGACGGCCTTTACGTTTGTTTATACCAAATAGTGCGTCAAGCGCAATCAGGCATCCGTTCCACAGCGTGTTCCCAGCCATTTTGACGTATTTGCCGTCTGTATATCGTTTCATTTCGGGATCATACTGGGCCTTCTTGATAACCTCCTCCGCGTTGGCCACATATCTGCGGGCCTCTTCTATCGGATCACTCTTCTCCATCTCGTTCTATTTTTTATAATAGTTTGCTGTTTCTTATTGTAATCTCACGGACAAGCACAAAGGTGCTGCCACGCCGGCAATTCAACGTTCAGTTGTCGCGAGGCAGCGGGTGGAACGTCCATTACGCGCACACCGGTTCCGGACAGAGTCTGGCACAATGGTCGATGATAGCATTGGCATACTCGAACCCGACATCGCAAGTCTTTTTCCCTTTTGTACCATCATAGCCCATAGAGAGGTGCATGATATCATATCCGTTATTCATGAACTGCAACAGTTTGCGGTCTCGTTTTGAGGCAGCCTCTTTGTATCTCTCGATTGACGGTCGGCCCTTACCCTTGCGCACATGCAACACTGCGTCAAGAGCAAGCAGACATCCTTTCCATAGTGTGTCGCCAGCCATCTTAATGTACTTGCTGTCCATATAGGACTGCGTTTCGGGATCATACTGCGCTTTCTTGATGACCTCCTCCGCATTGGCCACATATCTGCGGGCCTCTTTAATAGGATCGTCTTTTTCCATAGGTTCTGTTTTTTATTATGGTTTGTTGTTTCTATTATAATCTCACGGGCAAGAACAAAGGTACCGCCACGCTCCTTCACTAATCACTATTCACTGACTACTATTCACTAATCAGTTTTCGCAACGGCAGCGGGTGGAACGCCATCACGCGCACACTGGTTCCGGGCAGAGCATGGCGCAGCGGTCGATGATAGCTTTGGCCCTTTCAAATCCGGCATCACAAACCTTCTTCTCCTTTGAACCGTCATAACCCATGAACAAATGCATGGTGTCGTAACCAAGGTTCACAAAATGCAGCAACTTTCCGTCTCTTTTTTTTGCAGCCTCCTTGTACTTTTCAATGGAGGGATGGCCTTTCCCATTGCGCACATGCAACACTGCGTCGAGTGCCACAAGACAACCACTCCACAGGATGTTGCCCGCCGTTTTGATGTATTTGCTATCGGTATAACTTTTCATTTCGGGATCATACTGGGCCTTCTTAATGACCTCCTCCGCATTGGCCACATACCTGCGGGCCTCTTTAATAGGATCGTCTTTTTCCATAGGTTCTGTTTTTTTATGATGGTTTGTTGTTTCTATTCCGCCCGCAAAGATAAAACATAAAAATTATTTCACCAATAGCAAATGAAAATTTTTCAATACTGATAATAAATAAGTTACAAAATGCAGATTTAAAATTAAGAATCATTTGTTAATTTTAAATTTTTATTTCGCAAAAAACAACCGTATATCAGAAAAATACTACATTTCCCCCTGCAACTCCAAGATACAGCTCACCACTTTAGCTTATCCCTCTTTCTCCCGATGGACGGTGTGGCGGAATTTGAGCATGGCCAAGTTCAGCTCAAGCGTGGTGTCGCTGCTCTGCTTCGGCAGCACATCCGACATCAGGTCCTCCACCAGTTGGCCACTGCGGTGAAGCAGCCTCCTCTGCGCGTCCCTATCGTCTTGTTGCTGGGGA
>JAIKYR010000148.1 GCA_024682995.1 Bacteroidales bacterium
GCTGCAGGAACAGGGCCAGACAGGTGTCTTGGTTGTTGCCACGAATCACCACCAGGATTTGCGGACTGCTGTAAGGATTCTCCTTCAGCTCGTATTGGTTGCCCCCATAGTTCGGGTTATAGTCGAACTGGACGATGTTGCGGTGCCGCATGAAGGAGGCGAGCAGATCCTTGTTGCTGCATTGGAGCACGTCGAACATCGGCTGGATCTGGTTGATGGCGGGCTGCGGCTGCTGGATGACCTCGTAGATGCACTTTATAGCCGCCGGAGTCCAATAGGCGGTATCGATAGCCAGAATCATCTCCCCGGCTTTCCCGTTGGAGAAATTGTTGGACTTGAATGCCGGTGTGGTGCTCTTCTTGCAGGCCCCGAACACCAGCGCAACTGCCACTAAAAGAATGTAAACGATGTTTTTCATAATATTGTGTAAAAAAATATATATTATTTTCTGAATATCAAACGATTTTATTTGTATCTTTGCGGACTTTAATAATAACGTGAAAAAATGCGGAATCGTATTTAGGACAAACAAAAAAATTAATATGTATTCGGAAGAGTTTTATCGGTTGGCGTTACGGCATCTGGAAGGATATGGGAGTGCCACCTTGCGGCAGATGCTGCGGTTGTCGGGTTCGGCCTGCCAGTTGTTCACCCAGCCCGAAGCATGGCGGTCGAAGATGAGTGCGCGGGCCCGCAAGCTGCCCCCGCCGACGGTCACAACCGACATGGCCCATCAGGTGGAGGCGGAATTGTGCCAGATGGAGAAATACCATATACGGATGTGTTCGTGTTTGGATGCCGACTATCCCTACCGGTTGAAGAATTGTCAGGATGCGCCGCTCTCGTTCTTCTACAGGGGAGAACCCATCTTTAACCATACCCGCATGTTGGCGGTGGTGGGCACGCGTGATGTGTCCGACTACGGGCGCGATGCCACCCGCAAGATTCTGTCCGAACTGCGTGGCTCGGATGTGGTCACCGTGAGCGGGTTGGCCTACGGGGTGGACACGGAAGCACATCAGCGCTCGATAGAGAACGACCTGCCCACTGTTGCCGTGCTGGGCAATGGGCTGGGACGCATCTACCCATCGGGAAACACGGCCCTGGCACGTCAGATTGTGGAGCGGGGCGGGACGGTGGTTAGTGAGTACGATTTCCATGCTATCCCTGACCGTGTGAACTTTCCCCGTCGCAATCGTATCATTGCTGGCATGTCTGACGCAGTGCTCGTGGTGGAAACGGCAGTCAAGGGTGGCAGCATGATCACCGCCTATATCGCACACTCCTACAATCGCGACATCTTCGCGGTGCCGGGTTCCATTTTTGACAGCCGCCACGACGGATGCCACGAGCTGGTGCGCAAAAATATGGCGGCTATCGTCACCTCGGGCACGGAACTGCTGGACATGATGAATTGGAACACGCAACCTGTCTGCCCGGTGCAGACATCTTTGTTTGTACAACTGTCGGAGGAGGAACAGGCGGTGGTGGATGTGTTGCGTGGTGGTGAAGTTCTGTTGGATGTGCTTTCCGAAAAAATGAATGGATGTTCTCCGTCGAAAATGGCGGGGATTTTGTTGGGCTTGGAGTTGAAGGGCGTAATCACGTGCAAGCCTGGCAAGCTGTATGCCCTGAACAATTAGCGGATGATGATAATATTTGACACGGCCCGTTCGCCCGCATGGTCGAAGCGAATGTTGTCGGAGGGGTAGTTGACGATGCCGTCGTGGGGTTTGCCTTTCACATAGAGCGTGGTGGAGCCTCCGCCGTCAAGGTTGAGGGCGTCGTGACAGCCCAGCCAGCGCAGGGTGCTGATGAGCTCGTCCAGCGTCATGCCCGCCGACTCGCGGGTGCGCCCATCAACCACTAACAGCAACACGGTGCCGTCGGGACGTATGCCGATGGCGCTTCGGTTGTGGCGTTTGTTCACGAAGGAGAGGTCGTTGCGCATGGGCTGGTCATGACCGTTCCATATCAGCAGGGGACCGGCGGTCATGATGTCGCGATAGGGTAGAGTCCGTTCCCACAGACGGTTGCTGTCAGTGTGCAGGATGATGGGATGGCCGTCGTGCAGCACCAGCGTGCCGTATTGGTAGTATTTGCGGTTCACGGTGTCTTTTCCCGGTTCGTTGCAGCCTATGTCAATGCTGTCGATGCGGAGATGACAGATAGGATTGTGTTTGTCCATGTCGAAAAACGACCCGTTGATGGCCGCAATGGCGTTGTGCCGTCCGGCTAGCACGGAGGTCTTGGTCCGAACACTGTCGTAGGCGAATCCTAATCGGTGCGGACTGTCGTCGGGAATCTCTAATACGGCTATAAATTGGTTGCTTTGGAAGTATTCTTTGTGCTGGAAGTGGATGGTTTTTAAAACGATGCCATCAATGGTGTCGCGGGTCCACGGAGCTTGCACCAGTGTAAGGGAGTCGTGTTGGGCATAACCGATGGTGCCGATTGTAAGTGGAAATAGAGAGAAAAAAAGACGTAAAAACCGTACCATAAATGGATTGTATATATCTATTTATTTTACAAAAATACATTTTTTTTAACAACCTCAATTGTCGCGAAAAATAATTGTACTTTTGCCGCTCTTTTGAATATGGGAAAATATACCGTTTTATTGTTGTTCTTATTGTTTGGTTATCAGATGCTTACTGCCCAGCCAGCGGAGTTGCCGGAGGCGTGCGGTATGACCATCAGTGACCATCAGGGCAACGTATATCAGACGGTGAGAATCGGAACCCAGTGCTGGATGGCGGAGAATATGCGCTGCACCACCTCCCCCACGGGCAAGACCTGGGCCCAGAATCCCAGTTATTCGTTCACGGAGCCAATGTTCGCCTCCTATTATGCGGTTCCGAAAGACAACCGCTACGGCATGCTGTACAACTGGTCCTCGGCTATGGATTTGGGGGTGAACGAGTGCTTTGCCCATACATCGTCCATTCGTCATCGCGGGATTTGTCCGCGAGGGTGGCATCTGCCCTCCAGCCACGAGTGGAATGTGCTGCTCAAACATCTGGGCGGCACCCGGGAAGCCGGTGCGGTGATGAAAGGCGGAGCGAGAATGTGGAGAGCACCGTTGGTGATAAAGCAGGCGAATAATGGTTTTTTGGCCCTGCCTGCCGGCCTTTACACTGAAAACAGGATGCAGGATGTGGGCGCATCGGCTTTTTTCTGGAGTTCTTCCGCATACGATGAACTCCATGCCTGGCAGTGTGGCGTGTTCAACCACAACAGCGATAGCTACAACTGTATGGAATACAAATGCTACGGATGCTCCGTCCGTTGCGTCAAAGATTAGCCTTTTTTATTTGTGATTTAATGCGGACAGGAAATCCGTACACTCTTCGAAGGTCTTGAAGGTGTGGTCTTCGGGCACCAGCTCCGGAATCACTCTCATCTTCGTTAGCATATACATCGGCTGGGGCTGGATGATGGTCATCAACACCATGGCGCCACGCGACTGGATCTCCTTGATGGCGGTTTCCATCGCATAAAGCCCCGACTGGTCCATGAAACTGACCAATCGCATACGGATGATGACGATCTTGGCATCCGCGGGCACATCGTCCATGACGGATTGGAACTTGGTGATGGTGCCGAAGAAGATAGGGCCGTTCAAACGCTGGATGTAGATACGGTGACGCATGTCGTCGGGTATGCCGCCCTCGTCGCTCCAGGGGCTCTCCTTGTCGAAGTTGGTCAGCTCACTGGAACTGTAGCCGCCTTCTACCAAGTCGCTGGCCCGTTTCATGAAGAGCACGCAGGCGATCACCATGCCGATGCCGACAGCGGTGAGCAGATCCACGAAGACGGTGAGCAGGAAGACGATGATGAGCACCACGGCATCGGCTCTCGGAATCTTGAGCAGGTCTTTGAATCCTTTGAAGTCGATGATGCCCCAACCTACAGTGATCAGGATGCCGGCCAGCACGGAAAGAGGCACGTAACGAACCAGGCCGCCCAATCCGAGGAGGATGGCGAAGAGGATCAGCGAGTGCGTCATGCCGCTGAGCTGGGTGCGGCCTCCGCTCTTCACATTGACTACGGTACGCATGGTGGCACCGGCACCGGCGATACCGCAGAACAGGCCGCTGATGATGTTGCCGATACCCTGACCCACAAGCTCCCGGTTGCTGTTGTGATGCGTCTTGGTGATGTTGTCGGCCACCACGGAGGTGAGCAGCGTGTCAATGCTGCCCAAACCGGCTAAGGTGAGGCCCGGGATGATGGAGGCTTTCAGAATGACACCCCAGTCAAGACCTGTTAACGTAAGGCCGCTTTTAGCAAAGATGGGCATGGGAAATCCCGATGGTATGGAGCCGATGAGTAGCTTTTCATCCATATTGCAGAAAAGAGACACGACGGTCATGACAATCAAGGCCACCAGCGTGGCGGGTATCTTTTTTGTTATCAATGGAAAGAGGAAGATGATGGCAATGGTGCCCAAACCAAGCAGCAGAGAGGTGACGGATACCCCAGCGGCCACCCGCTGAGGCAGTTGGGTGATCATATCCACCACTAAGACAGGGGATTTCAATCCCACCAACGGATAAAGCTGTTGCAAGATGATAATAACCCCGATGCCGCTCATGAAGCCCGAGAGGACGGGGTAGGGGATGTAACGCACGTATTTACCGATTTTCAGGATGCCGAACAGAATCTGGAAGAGGCCGCAGAAAATACCCGCCAGCGACATGCTGATGAGCACGGCGCTCATGGAGTGTTGCGAAGCCCATACCCCGCTGATCAGCGCTGCCGTGATGACAGTCATGGGACCCGTGGGTCCGCTGATTTGCGAGTGCGTGCCCCCGAACAACGAGGCGAAGAAGCCGAGAAAGGCCGCCCCTACAAGTCCGGCCAGTGCTCCCATGGAGCTGGCTGCGGGGTCGTCAATGCCACCGAAGGCCTGGATACCAAAAGCCAAAGCCAAGGGCAAGGCCACGATGCCAGCAGTGATGCCGCCGAAAATGTCGCCTTTGAGATTCTGTTTGGATAAAATTGCCATACGTGTATTTTTTTTGATGATTATTCGGTTAAACAGGCATCCAACGCCGCGGTTATCGCCTCTTGGTCCATTTTCTGTCCGATGAAGACAATCTTCTGCATCCGGTCTCCGTAGCGCTCGTCCCAATCGCGGCGCAAGCCCGGCTCCTTTTCCATCATTTCGAAGAGCTCGTTGTCGGGCATGGTGGCGAACCACAAACCCACATCGCGGAGGGTCAGCTGCTTGCCGGCCTGCTCGAACAGATAGCAGGCATCCGGTTCGCTTTTGAAATAGCAGATGCCCTTGGCACGGATAATACTCTTGGGCAGCCGCGACACAAATTCGTCAAATTTGCTCAGATTCAGGGGCGGACGCCGGTAATAGACAAAGGTGCTGATGCCATACTCCTCCGCCTCGCCCTCGTCATGGTCGTGATGGTGGTGATGGTGATGTCCCTCCTCATGTTCGTGTTCATGATGATCGTGTTCATGTTCATGTTCATGTTCATGATGATGCTCTTCATCATCTTCGTCATCGTCATGATATTTTTCCACTCCTTGAATCCAGGCGGCGGAGGTGGCCACCGTCTCGTAGTCGAACATGCGGGTGTTCAGAATCTTGTCAAGTTCCACATCACCGTAGTCGCACTCGATGATTTCCGCACGGGTCTGGATGGCTCGGATGATGCTCTTCAATCGGCCCAGTTCATCGGGAGTTACTTCGGAGGCTTTGTTAAGCAGTACGATATTGCAGAACTCCAATTGTTGGATGATGAGGTTTTCGATGTCATCCTCCTCGATATGTTTGCGCATCAGGTTGTCGCCGCAGGCAAACTCACTCTGCATCCGCAGGGCATCCACCACCGTGACGATACAGTCCATCCGAGGCAAGCCCTCTTTTTCAAAGTCGAAACCCATGCGGGGCATGGAGGTGATGGTTTGTGCGATAGGCTCGGGTTCGCAGATGCCGCTCGCCTCGATGACGATGTAGTCGAAACGCTGTTGGCGCGTGATGTCGCGCAGCTGCTCCACGAGGTTCATCTTCAAAGTACAACAGATGCAGCCATTCTGCAGGGCCACCAGACTGTCGTCCTTCTGGTCCACAATGCCGCCCTTCTGAATCAGGTCGGCGTCGATGTTGATTTCGCCGAGGTCGTTGACGATGACGGCGAACTTGATGCCTCGCCGGTTGGAGAGTATTCTGTTGACTAACGTGGTCTTGCCGCTGCCTAAATATCCGGTGAGCAGCAATACGGGAGTTTCAGTAATCATAAGTGTTGTTTTATTATTTGTTTAATGATGAGGAAAAATGAGATGGAATATTATTTTTTGATGATTTTTTTCGTGCAAGAACGTTCTGACTGGTCGGTGATGGTGACCATATACACGCCGGATGTCCAATGAGCAGTGTTAAGGAAGGTCCGGTCGCCGTTACAGACCTCCTCCGTGATGATTCGTCCGTAGATGTCGGTCACGCGGATAGTGGAGAGGTTGCCCTGCGCGTGTTGGATGACGAGCCAGTTGGTGCAAGGGTTCGGATAGGCGGCGACTTTTTCATCGATGGATGATTGTATGCCGAGAGGCTCAACGGAGAAATGGTGCGGGTCGGCAGCCCCGATGTAGGGATGGCATTCCCGCCGTCCCGACTGGTCCTTGGCGAAGAGATAATAGTCCACCTCGTCGCCGGCTTGCACATTGAGTTGGCCTCGAAAGTGGTCGCCGCTGACCAAATCAAGGCGGGTGCTTTGCCAGTTCCCGTTGTTGATGCGGTAATAGATAAGCAATGAATCGCATACGAGGGATTGTCCACTCAAGGCTTTTATTTCGGTGGTGATTTCTATGGGACTGCTGGCACTTTGCGAGCCTAGCACAGGGTAATGGCGGATATAGAGCATTCCCACATCGGCCAATTCGTGCGTGCGGCAGTGCAGGGCGTCGGTGTTCAGCCAGGGAGTCATGTCGCTTTGCATGACGGGCACGATGGTATAGCCCGGCATGGCCTGCTCGTATGTGGCGATGGCATCGTTGTCCCATTGTGAGCCCGTAATCGGCACAAACACGTGGTCGTTTAGAATCAAAGAGTTGGTGTATGGCGTGGTCTTGGAGGTGGCCTCGGCACTGTTGCTTGGCGTGTAAACGCGGTACACTTTGTATGGAGTGCCCCATGGGGAAATCGAATTGGCGAAGGCGCTGGCCACATTTTCATATCTGTAGTAATTCCAATAGGTGGGGGGTACTTGTCCAATGAGTACTTTGTCCACGCCTAAAAACTTGCCCCAGCAGTCGATGTGCGCGATGTATTGCGCTTGTGGATCTTGAAAAAGTTTGTAGTCATCAACACCAAGATAGTTGCTAAACAAGGTGTTAATGTCGGAAACGGACAGATTGCTGTTTTCCTCTTCTACCAGGTTGGTGGAGGCGGCAGTGCCATAGCCGTTCACCATATAGTTGCCGCCGGTGTGCACCAGGGGCATCTCGTAGCGGTCGAGTTGCATCTTGTTGGTGACCTGTATCAAGGCGGCATCGTCGTTCGGGCGCGCGGGGCGGTTATAAGTAAAGTCCACTACGCTGACCTTGTCATTGCCGTCGAGGATGAACCACGGACCGTAGTCGCGGGTCCAGTAGCTGTCGTGGTTGATGACCCAGTATTCCACATTGGCCATGTTTACACCGCCACTGGTCAGCAGCCCTTTCACGGTGTTGCTGTCGGAGGCGGGATAAACGAGTACCTTCAACTGGGCTATTTGCGAGATTTCGCGCAAGAGGCTTACCGGCACGCCGAACATGTCAGTGTAGGCTACCATCACGCCGCTCATGGGTTGGAACTCCGAAATGGCCGTCACGGGGCCGGGCGGGGGTGTGGTGGAGCGCACATGCTCGTACCATGTGGGCAACAACCGCTGCTCCTCAGGAGTGGCATGGTGGGGCAAGTCACGGTATTTGTGCGTCTCGTTTTGGGCGTATGCTGTATAGGCGATAATGCCGAAAAACAGGCAGATAAACAGTTTCTTCATCGTGTATTATTTAGAGCCTGCAAAAGTAGCAAAAAAAGCGGTGTGTTTACCTACGTTTGTTTGGCAGCATTGATTTGACAGATTTCCAGTTACTACACTCAATACCTTGTCTCCTATTCCCTTCTTTTTTGTATTTTTGCCGCCTAAAACCGACAAACGTATGAAAAAGACCATTCTCTCCCTTTTATGGATTGTGTGTATCAGCATCCTGTCCGTTACAGCCCAGCAGGAAACCATTGACCTCAAAGCCTATTTCAAGGGCAAGTACCAGGCCGACCGCATCAAAGGCCTGAGCTGGCAGCCCGGCACCGACAACTACGCCTACATCGACGATAAAGGCGACATTATGCTTGTCAACGCCAAAAACGGCAAAGAGAGCGTCTTCTGCTCAGGGAAGAACCTTGGCGAAAACGGTTTCCAAAACCTGCGCAGCTTCGGCTGGGTGGACGCTAACACCATCTATAGCCCAAAAGACCATTCCACGCTGACCTACGACGGGAAAACCGTCACGGTGAACAAGTTTAAGGACGTGAGTTGGGATGATGTTATAGACCAGTCTGTAAAAAACAAGCTCTTTGTTATCAAAAATGATGACGGTGTGTTCGTTCAGACCGCGCTCAACGGCTACAAACCCATCCTGTTATGTCCCGACACGGGCAAGAACATCGTCTTCGGCGAGTCGGTGCACCGCAGCGAATGGGGCATCGATGAGGGCCAATATCTCTCTCCCAATGGCAACTACATCGCCTTCTACCGCATGGACGAGAGTATGGTGGAGGATTACCCTCTCGTAAATACCGGCACGCCCATCGCTACTGTGGAGAACATCAAATACCCCATGGCGGGCCGCACTTCCCATCAGGTCAAAGTCGGCATCTTTGATGTGGCCAAATCCGCCCAAGCCGGCAAACCTGTTTACCACTACATCAAAACCGACCTCAATGACGGCGAGTTTCTCACCAATGTGACGTTCTCACCCGATGAAAAATACCTTTACATTTCCCATCTTAACCGCGAACAGAACCACTCCAAGCTGATTCGCTACGACCTCGCCACCGGCAACAAGCTGAATGTGCTCATCGAGGAGACTGACAGCCGCTATGTGGAACCCTCCGACCGTATGATTTTCCTCAAGGACGGTCGCTTCCTGTGGTTCAGCAAACGCGACGGATGGAAGCATCTTTACCTCTACAATCCTGACGGCACCCTTGTGAAGAAAATCGTGGACGGACGGTTCGATATGGTGGATTTCTTCGGATTGGATGCCAAGGAACAGTATGCTTTTTTCACCATCGCTCCCACAGAAAAGCCTGTGAACCAGATTGTATGCAAAGTGAGTCTTAAAGACGGGAAGCTCCAGCGCATTGCCGATGCCGACGGTACGCATTATCCTGTTTTCAACGATGCCAAAACCTATTTTGCAGACTATTTCACCAATGTGACCACACCCCGTGACATCAACCTGATGAGTGCGCAGGGCAAGTTGGTGAAGCAGCTCTTGAACGCCAAAAATCCGTATGCGAAATGTGCGATGGGCACTACGCGCATCTTCCCGATCCAGAACAAGGAGGGCGACTCGCTCTGGTGCCGCCTCATCACCCCGCCGAATATGGACCCCACAAAGAAATATCCTTGCCTGATTTACGTTTATGGTGGTCCGCACTCGCAACTGGTGACCAACAGTTTCATTTCCGGCGGCGTGTTTCTGGAGTTCATGGCGCAGCAGGGTTACGTGGTGTTCACCCTCGACAACCGCGGCACGCAAAACCGAGGAGTTGAATTTGAGAAATGCATTCACCGGAACCTCGGCGTGAAGGAAGTGGAAGACCAGATGTGCGGGGTGGAGTACCTGAAAACACTGCCCTACGTGGATGCCGACCGCATAGGACTGGACGGATGGAGCTACGGCGGCTTTATGACGCTTTCGCTCATCACGGCTCATCCCGAGGCCTTCCGTGCGGCCAGCTGCGGCGGTCCGGTGGTCAACTGGGAATGGTACGAGGTAATGTACGGCGAACGCTATATGGACACCCCGCAGGAGAACCCCGACGGTTATGCCAATGCCAACATCATCCCCAAAATCAAAAACGTGAAATGTCCCTTGCTCGTCATGCATGGCTGCCAGGATCATACCGTGGTGTGGCAGCACACCCTGGAACTGATGCGCCAGGCCGTGACCGACGGCATCGAGATCGAATATTTCCCCTACACGGCTTACGATCATAACGTTATCGGACCGGAGCGTGTTCACCTCTGGAACAAACTGCTGCGCTTCCACAACCAGAACCTGAAAGGCGAGTGATGAAACGGCTCTTCATCGCCACCCGCATCGAGCTCAACGAGCCTTTTCTGGCATGGCGTACCTGCTTTCAGCATGAGATGCGCCATGATGATATCGTGTGGGTGAAAGAGGAGGTACGGCATCTCACTCTTCGTTTTCTCGGTTCCACGCCGGACTCCAAGATTGATGTGCTAAAATCGACTTTGGAGGAAGTGTGCGGAAACCATACTTCTTTTCGATTGGAAATAAATAAGTTAGGAGTGTTTGGCAGTCATTATCATCCCGAAGTGCTATGGCTGGGATTCAGCGAGTTTGATCTTTTCAAAGAGGTTCATCTGGATTTGGAGCCTCGTCTGCAAACCCTTGGTTTTGAACCATATTATGGAAACTTTGTGCCACATATCACTCTGGGACGGGTGAAATCCGTTGTCAACAAGAAAAAATTTTGGGAACGCTTTGTGCAGAGTCAGCCGGACTTCACGCAGATGATTCCTGTCTGCGAGTTCACCTTGTATCAAAGTTTTCTGCACAAGGAGGGTCCTGAGTACAAAGCATTGGCATCGTATTCGTTAAAACCATCCACCCAATAAAACATTGTATTAAACTGTCTTGTTGTTTTTGCATCTGCATACTGTTTTTTTGCCCATTATATTATGATGAAAAAAACCATATTCTTAGCCATCGTCCTGTTGTTCGCCTGCACGTCTTGTCGGCAGAACGAGGTCAAAATCCTCTCTTTACAGGAGAAAATGAATGCCAAGGTGTCCGAACTCACAGAAATGAACGAGCTGGGCACGGTGGAATACAAGGTGACCAAAGTTGTAAAGGCGTCCGATGATGCCAAATGGTATCAGTTCGGCGACCGCAAAATCCTGTTCCAATGCACTGCCTACCTGAAAGCGGGGGTCAATCTGAACAAGTTCGACCCCTCGAAGGTGAAAGTCAACGAGAAGGAGAAATCCGTGGTGGTGGTGTTGCCCAGAGCGGAGCTGCTCTCCTTTAACATGCCGCCGGAATCCGCCCGGATGGTCTATGAGAAGGTCGCCATCACGCGCTTTGACTTCTCCGCGCAAGAGCGCAATCTGCTTCTGCAGCAGGGGGAAAAGGAGATCCGCGACAACGTGCCCACGATGGGCATCTTGCAGGATGCCGAGAAAAATGCCGCCGCCTTTTTCAGATCCCTGTTGTCGCAAATGGGTTTTGAGAGTATCACCATCAAATTCGCATAATCATGGAAAGAAAAAGAGTGTCATTCGCATCGTTTCTGCCAGTTTTGGCTCTCATTATTTTGATTGCAGCCATTGCCGGCTATTTCTATTTTAAAAATAAGCCTGAAGATGAAGGCTTGAAAATTGACGAGACCGCCAATGTGGTCACCGAAATCAAAAAGATAGCCCAGTTCACCAGTGCTTGCTACTACGAGGATGTGATTTTGAAGGACTCCAAAGCCAACGAAACCCTGGGCGGCAAGGTACTGAACACTTTCAGCAAAAAGGACAAACCTCTGTTGGAAGACCAAATCGTGATTGTGGCCAGCGGCAACGTGCGTGCCGGCTTCGACTTGTCCAAGCTCACGGAGCAGGACGTGCAGGTTCAGGATTCGGTCCTGACCGTTCGGATTCCGAAAGCGGAGATCTTCGAGGTAATCGTAAACCCCTCCGGTTTCGACATTTACATTGAAGAGGGCTCCTGGAGCCACGAGCAGGTGACAAACGTGGAGAACAAGGCTATGAAGCGCCTCCGTGAGGATGCCATCCGCGACGGTCTGCTGGAGAAGGCCACCGACTTGGGTGTGGCCAAACTGACAGACTTGTTCAAGACCTTCGGTTTCCGGGATGTGGTTGTTACGGTGAAAGGCTGATTATAACAAGTCGGAACAAGCGTGCTTACGGCAGATTTTACTAAATTGCCATCCCATTCCCAATACTGACATTTTGGGGCGGAATTATCATATATCTTACAAATCTTATATACCTTCTTTTTCGGTTTATATACGCCTTCTTTCTCACAACCACAGAAAAATGTTGTTGTCAGTGCAAAAAGCATAACAATCGCTAATATATTGGTGATATTGCAGAGAGAATGAAATGGAACGGGCTTTTCATTTTTTTTGATGAATTTTTCCATATAATAATCATTATCCGTGAAGATTTGTTTGTTCTCATCGGTCTCGTGTTTCAAGAAACGAAAAAAGGGACTGTTTCCGATAGAACAGTCCCTTTTTTTAATCTTAGAAGCCAATAGCCGATTAGTATCCGAAAATATCCTCCAACGACAGCGTGGTTACCTTGCCGTATTTTTCCAATCCCTTCAAATCAACTTCGTTCTTGTTGCCGAGGACGACCACCACTCTTTTCTGGCCTTTGATGTAGGTCTTGTTGAAATTCACCACATCTGCCATGGTCATCTTCTGGATGGCGTTGTAGTTGGTTTTGTCCATAGGAGCCTTCAATCCCATCTCTTCGCAGGAGAGGTAGTAGTTGATGATGCTCATTTTACGGGTGCGGTTGGTGCGATATTGGGAAGTGAGCGCTGTCTTGGCCAAATCGAAGTTCAGCTCAGACACAGGCATGTTGTCCATCAGGTCGGTGAAGGCTTCCAAAGCGTCAATCAGCTTGTCGTTTTGCGTGCCGATATGCGTCAGGTTGTAATTGCACTTGCCTTTTTCACCCGGTTCCACATAGTAGGCGGCAGCGGAATAGGCCAGAGAGCGTTTCTCGCGAATCTCTTGGAAGACGATGGAGTTCATGCTTCCTCCGAAATACTCGTTGTACAGTTCGATTTGCGGATCCAATGCCCGGTTGACGGGAATAGAGGTCGTCAGCTGACGGCACAGCGACTGCTTGGCATCGTAGTGGGCGAAATAGACCTTGTTGTCCTTCGTGGCGAGACGGTCGAAGTCGGTGCCCATCTTCACGGGTTTCTTGGCCGGATGCACGCTGTGTTTGTTGGTGATCACATTCTGCAAATCGTTGAGACTCAAGTCGCCGTAGTAGAGGATGCGCTGCGGCTGCGAGGTCATCGTCCTGATCTGGTTCACGACATCCTGCGCCGTGATTTTCTTCACTTCGTCGTTGCTGACGAAATATTTGCGGATGTTGTCCTTGCCGTAGGAAACGTAGCTCTGCATTTTTGAGAAAATGGTTTGCTGGCGTGATTTGGCGTCGTTGCGGGATTTCAACACATCCTGGATGGAATTTTGTACCGACTCGTCGGAGATTTTAGGATTGTTGAGAATGTCCTCCACAATCGCGATGGCCTTCTCCATATTCTCGCTAAGACCGGAGATGGAGACGCGCGCATACTTGTCGCCGAAGCTGATGCTGTAGTCGCAGGCGAGGTCGTACATCGCGCGGTTGATCTGGCTGAGCGTGCGGTTCTCGCTCTCCAACTGATCCAGAAATTCATTGGTGATGCCCGCCTTCTTGTCATACAAGCGGCCGTAGTTATAACGGTAAATCAGTTGGAAGCGGCCGTTGTCGGTGTTCTGCACATACAGGATCTCATTGCCGTTGGCCTTCCCTTTCTTCATATCCCTGTTGAAATCCACGAAAACAGGCTCAATGGGATTGACTTTTATGTTCTTGATGTTTTTCAGGAATCCGCTTTCCACATCGCGGTTCATGACCACGGGGGTGATTTCGGGTTTATCGACCTTCTGCACGTTGCGCTGCTCACCCTGACGTTTGTAAACTACTACGTAGTTGTTATTCTTGAAGACACGTTTTGCAAAATCGATGACATCCTCTTTGGTCACCAGGCTCATGTTCTCGGTTTCGTTGATGACGTCCTGCCAGTTCTGGTGTGCGAGGTAGGCCATAGCCATGGCCATGGCACGGTTGCTGTTGCTTTCCAGCGATTTCATATTGGAAAGTTTGCGGTTGTTGATGGCGGCGGTCAGCAGGTCGGCATCCCAGTTGCCGGATTTCAGAATCTCAATTTGCTTCAGCAGAAGGTCTTTCAATTGCTCAAGTGTCTGTCCCTGCTTGGGCATACCGATGAGGCGGAAGTAAGCGTAGTCGTTCATGTCGCTCACGCCGGAGGCGGCATATTGTGCCAGCTGTTTTTGGTTGATGTTCTCATCAATGATACCGCAGGAACCATTCATCAGCACGGCATCCACCATCTCGGCGAGGAGCACGTCTTGGGAACCGGTACCCGCATCAATACGGAAGCCGATCTGCACGTTGGCCGGCTCCAAGCCATACACTTCCTCCACCTTCACAGTGCGGATAGGCTGCTCTTTTACGTACGTGAAATCGGGTATGTATTTTGGTTGTATTTTACCAAAGTATTTGTCAATCAGCTTAATGGCTTGGTCGGGGTCAAAGTCGCCTGACATGGCGATACAGTAGTTGTTGGGAACATAGTAGGTGTTGAAGTGCTTGTTGATGTTGGTCAATGACGGGTTTTTCAAATGCTCAATGGTGCCGATGGTCGTTTGGGTGCCATACGGATGATGCGGGAACAGTGCCTCGTTCATCTTCTCGTATGCGGTGCGGGAATCTTTGGCCATGTTCATGTTCTTCTCCTCATACACGGCTTCCAATTCGGTGTGGAACAGACGGAAGACCGGATTGGCAAAGCGGTCGCTTTCAATCATCAACCAGCGTTCCAGCTCATTGCTCGGGATATCTTCTTGATATACCGTCATGTCGGTGGATGTGAAAGCATTGGTGTTTTGTGCCCCAATCATCGACATCATCTTGTCGTACTCGTTCGGGATGGCATATTTGGAAGCCTCGTAAGAAACGGAGTCGATGAGATGATAGATGGCCTTGCGTTGCGCGGGGTCGGTGGTATGGTTATAGACCTCGTACAGCCGTTCAATCTCTTTCAACTGCACCTGCTCCTTGGCCCAGTCAAGCGTGCCGAAGTGGGTGGTGCCCTTGAACATCAGATGTTCGAGATAGTGCGAAAGGCCCGTTGATTCAGAAGGGTCGTTCTTGCTGCCTACGCGCACCGCAATGTAGGTCTGGATGCGCGGTACGTCCTTGTTCACCGACATGAACACCTGCAGACCGTTGTCCAGCGTGTAGTGGATGACGTTCATTGGGTCGTTTTGATAGGTCTCCTTGTGGTAATTCTGCGCGTTAAGGCCGATGGTCAGGAGACAAAAGACCGTCAGCAGCATTGTTGCAATAAAAGTTCTTTTCATCTTTATAAAATTTAATTATCTCTTACTTTGAATGTGTCTCATTACATCTTCCTTGTCTTTCGCAAAAGTGAGAACCTCCAGACATGTATAATAGTTGTTCGGGTCCACGCAGAAATCGTAGGCGAATTTCAGGAAATCCACCTTGGATTTGTCAAAAGAGAAACTTTCGGCCAAATGCTTGATCTGGATAGCCAACAATCGGTTGCTGGGCACCATGAATTTGGCCATATTGAGACGGTTCTCATCAAAAGACTCTTTTTTCAGGGTTTGATACATTTTCTCGGCCTCTTCGGGTGTGCACACGCGTGGCATTTCCGGAACAGGCGCATAACCAGCCTGATGTTGATGCGGTGTGATGATTTCCAGGGATCTGTTGCGAGGGTTAAACAACACTTTGAGATACTCGGAAGGCATTGACGGCGTGTAGTTCAACATCACGATTTTGTCGGTGGGACGTTTGAGAACCACATACAGATCATGCGGTTTCGGCGACAAATCATTCACGACCACGGAATTCATCGGCTGCCGGTTCACAATGTCACCGTCCACATACACCTGGAACAGCTCGCCGTGATCTGAGGTTAACGTGACGGTGTGTTTCATCGGGGGCATGGGATTGTGGTGTTGGGGGGCACCCGGATTGTTGGGCGTGTTGGGATGAGGACGTCCGCTGCCAGGCTGAGCCATCACGAAGGAGGTCATCAGACTTATTAGGAGGAAGAAGAGCAGTTTTTTCATAAATGTCTTTGATTATTGATAAGAACGAAACACCGAAATATTAAAAAAAATACGGCTACAAATCAGAAATTTGCAGACGCAAAAATAATCAAAAAATGAATATGGGAGTTTCCGTAAACGTGTTAAAATGTGTTACTGCCGTTCGCGGTTCCGAAGGATGTCGATAGCCAGATAGATGGCGTTGCGCATGGACTGCCCGTCGGCTTGGTTCTTGCCGGCGATGTCGTATGCAGTGCCGTGCGCGGGCGAGGTCCGCACGATGGGAAGCCCGGCGGTGAAGTTCACACCGTCTTTGCCCAACAGTTTGAACGGAATCATCCCTTGGTCATGATACATGGCCAAAACCGCATCGAACTTCCGGTATCCGCCTGTGGCGAAGAATCCGTCGGCAGGGAACGGCCCGAAGGCGTTGATGTGGTTGTGGAACGCCAGTTCGATGGCCGGACGGATATGGTTGGCCTCTTCATCACCAATCAGCCCCTCGTCACCCGCATGAGGGTTGAGTGCCAAGACGGCAATGGTGGGGTTGTCAATGGCAAAATCTTGTTTCAAGGAGTTGTTGAGAATTTCTATTTTTTTGTAAATCAAATCCTTGTTTATGATAGAGGTAATATCCTTCACGGACACGTGGTTGGTGACGAAACCCATGCGCAGCCCTTCGGCCACCATCATCATCATGGCTTTCCTGTCCTGTCCACCAAAATAATGTTCGAAAAACTCGGTATGACCGGGGAATTTGAACTTTTCGGATTGGATGTTGTGTTTGTTGATGGGTCCCGTGACAATGGCGTCGATGTTTTTATTCTTCAAGTCGCGGCCTGCGGCGTACAAGGCCCGCTCCGCCATCTGTCCGGCAACCTTCGTGGAGGAACCTAACTCAATCTTGACCTCTTCATCGAAAAGGTTGATGAGGTTGGGGCGTTTGTTGGATGTCTGCTCGGTGTTCTTGATGAACTGGAACGAGAAATCAGGCATCTCCATGTATTTGCGGTGGTAGGAGGCGGCTTTGACCAAGCCATAAACGATGGGCGTGCAAAGCTCCATTATCTTATAGTCGCTGAGTGCCTTGATGATGACCTCGTAGCTGATGCTGTTGAGGTCGCCGTGTGTGATACCGATTTTGTAGAGTTTGTTGTCAGCCATAAAGAGTGGGGTTATTTGTTAGGATTATAAGCAACTTCGTATTCTTCGTAACCTTCGATGATGTCGCCGATCTTGATGTCGTTGCAGCCGTCGATGTTCAGACCGCAGTCCTGACCGGAGACCACCTCTTTGACGTCATCCTTGAAGCGGCGCAGGGAGCCGAGCTTGCCAGTGTAGATGACGATGCCGTCGCGGATGAGGCGGATCTTCGTGGAACGCTGCAGCTTGCCGTCCAGCACCATACAGCCGGCCACATTGCCGACCTTGGAGATGTGGAACACCTCGCGGATTTCGATGTTGGCCACCACCTTCTCGCGGATCTCCGGCGAATGCATACCGGCGATAGCGTCTTTGATCTCGTTGATAGCCTGATAGATAATGGAATAGGTGCGGATGTCGATCTGCTCGGCCTCCGCCGTCTTGCGCGCACCCGCGGTGGGACGCACCTGGAAGGCCACGATGAGGGCGTTGGAGGCGGTGGCTAACATGACATCGGTTTCCGTCACGGCACCCACCGACTTGTGGATGACGTTGACCTGGACCTGCTCGGTGGAGAGCTTGAGCAGCTCGCCGGAGAGGGCTTCCACAGAGCCGTCCACGTCGCCCTTGACGATGATGTTCAGCTCCTTGAAGTCGCCGATGGCGATACGGCGTCCGATTTCGTCGAGCGTGATGTGCTTCTGCGTGCGCAGGCCCATCTCGCGGGCCAGACGGGCGCGTTTGGTGGCCACGTTGCGGGCCTCCTGCTCGGTTTCGCAAACCTTGAAGGTGTCACCGGCCTGCGGAGCACCATTCAGTCCCAACAGCAGCACCGGCGTGGCGGGACCCACGCTCTTCACAGCCTGGTTACGCTCGTTGAACATGGCCTTGACTTTTCCGAAACAGCTGCCGGCTAAGATGGGGTCACCCACCGACAGCGTACCATTCTGCACCAGCACTTTGGCCACATAGCCGCGACCCTTGTCCAAAGCGGATTCGATGACAGCACCCACACCGGGACGGTTCGGATTGGCCTTCAGGTCGAGCAGGTCGGCCTCTAACAACACCTTTTCGAGCAGTTCCTGGACGTTGGTACCATGCTTGGCGTCAATCTCCTGACACTGGTATTTGCCACCCCAGTCTTCCACTAGGATGTTCATGTTGGCCAGCTCACTCTTGATGCGATCGACGTCGGCGTTGGGTTTGTCAATCTTCGTGATGGCGAACACCATGGGCACGCCAGCGGCTTGTGCGTGGTTGATGGCCTCCACGGTCTGCGGCATCACCGCGTCGTCGGCGGCGATGACGATGATACAGAGGTCGGTGATTCGCGCACCGCGGGCACGCATGGCGGTGAAGGCCTCGTGGCCCGGCGTGTCGAGGAAGGTGATCTTCCGCCCGTCAGGTAGCTGCACCAGATAGGCACCGATGTGCTGCGTGATGCCGCCGGCCTCACCGGCAATGACGTTGGTCTTGCGGATGTAGTCCAACAGGGATGTCTTACCGTGGTCCACATGACCCATGACGGTGATGATCGGGTGACGGGGCTGCAGATCCTCTGGAGCGTCGGCATCGTTGCCGTTCTCACCGTCTTCAGCATCTGCGCCGATGAACTCAATCTGGAATCCGAATTCCTCCGCCAGCAGGGAGATGGTTTCAGCATCCAACCGCTGGTTGATGGAGACGAACAGGCCGATACTCATACACGTGGCGATGATGTCGTTCACGGGCTTATTCATCATGGTGGCCAGCTCGTTGGCCGTCAGGAATTCCGTGACTTTCAGGATCTTCTGGTTTTCAATCTCCTGAAGTTCCTGCTCTTCTATACGTTCGTGGATAAGTTGGCGTTTCTCTTTTCTGCGCTTGGCCGCCTTGGTCTTGCCAGTAGGTTCCAGACGCTGTTTGGTTTCCTTGATACGACGCTGGATGTCTTCTGGAGAGATCTCCACCTTTTCGGGTTCGGCCTTGGCACCGCGGTCGTCCTTGCCGCCGTTAGCCTTGACACCCGCTTGCTTGATGATGCGCTTTCTCTTCTTTTTCTTCTTGTCGGCATCCGCGTTGTTTCCGCCGCCTCGGTTGTCCTTCTTGTTCGAATCCTTGGGCTTCTCCACGGGCAGCTCGATTTTGCCCATGATTTTCGGACCTTGGATTTTCTCCACCTTGGTTTCAATGAATTCCACCTTGCGGTCGGAATCTGGACGGTAGGAGAGAGGGGAGATTGGAGTTGTCGTCTCCTTCTCTTCGGCGGGAGCTGCTGTTTCAGTTTCGGTTTTCGGCTCCGCCGGCTCGGTCACGTTCGCCGGGGCAGTGTCTTTCTTCTTGCCGGATTTCTTCTTCCGTTCCAGCGTGGACAAGTCGATTTTATCAATGATCTTGGGCTGCTCCAGAGTGGTCACAACCGTCTCAATGTGCTCGGGCACCTTGGGGACTTTCGGCTCCGTGGCCTCCTTTTCGGGCTCGGCAGTCTCTATAACCTCTGGCTGCTCGGAAGAGGTTTCGGGCACATCCGCGTTCTGGGCCTCAGCCTCTTCTTTCGTCTCCTTGGACTTCTTGGTGCTTTTCCCTTCCCCAAGGTCTATTTTCCCGACCACTTTCAGGGACGGGATCTCGGTTTCAATGTGTTGGGGGGTGAAGCCCGTATTCTTGATGATGAGGGGATTGTCATCCGTCACCTCCTCGGGTTCCTCGGTCTTGGCCGGAGCCTTCACCTCTGTTTTGGCTTCGGATTTGACTTTGGCACTGATAGTGCCGATTTCAATCTTGTCGGCTTCAGCTTTTCCCTGCTTGTCCTTGGCAAACTCATGGAGCAGGATGTCGTAGATCTCCTCCGTGAGTTTGGTGTTGGGGTTATCCTCGATATCGAAGTTTTTCTTTTTGAGCAAAGCGGTGATGGTGCCGATGGAGACATTAAACTCCCCGGCAGCCTTTCCTAAACGCGGTATTTTTCTTTTTTCCTCTGGCATATAATGTAATAAAACTTGCGATTTGCGATAAGGGTTATAGTATTGGAATTGTGTGTGTTATTCGGTGATGTCCAGCTCGTCCTTTACGGCTTCGATCATGGCATCCACGGTCTCCTCCTCAAGGTCGGTGCGTCTGATGAGCTCGTCGCGGTCGAGGGCGAGCACGCTCTTGGCCGTGTCGCAGCCGATGTTGATGAAGGCGTCGATAACCCACTGGTCGAACACGTCGGCGAATTCGGTCAACGGCACGTCTTCCTCCTGGTCGATGTCATCGCGGAACACGTCAATCTCATAGCCTGACAGTTTGGAGGCCAGTTTGATGTTGTAACCGCCCTTGCCGATGGCTAAGGAGACCTCTTCGGACTTCATATATACGTTGGCGGTCTTGTTCTCCTCATCCAGTTCGATGGAGGAAATCTTGGCCGGGCTCAGGGCGCGGGCGATGAGCAGCTCGTTGTTGGCGGTGTAGTTGATGATGTCGATGTTCTCGTTGCGGAGTTCACGCACGATGCTGTGGATGCGGCTTCCCTTCATGCCCACGCAGGCACCCACGGGGTCAATGCGGTCGTCAAAGGATTCCACCAGCACTTTGGCACGCTCGCCCGGGGCACGTACCACGTTGCGGATGGTGATCAGCCCGTCGTAAATCTCCGGAATCTCGGATTCCATGAGGCGCTCGAGGAACACCGGCGAGGTGCGCGAGATGATGATGCGCGGCGTGGAGGACTGGATTTCCACGCGGGCCACCACCGCCGTCAGCGTGTCACCCTTCTTGTACTTGTCAGTAGGAATCTGCTCGGATTTGGGAAGAACCAGCTCCACATGATCCTCATCATAAACCAAAATCTCCTTGCGCCACACCTGGTTGACCTCACCGCTGATGATTTCACCGACCTTGTTCTCATATTTCTTGTAGATGACATCCTTCTCATATTCGGAAATCTTCGTGCTGAGGTTCTGGCGCAGAGCCAGGATCTCGCGGCGGGCGAAGTCCGTCAGCTTGATGTTCTCCACCACTTCCTCGCCAATCTCGAAGTCGGGCTCGATCTTGATGGCGTCCGAAAGGGCGATCTGGTTGGCAGGATCTTCCACCTCTCCGTCTTCCACAATCTCCAGCGAGTGCTGGATCTCCAAGTCACCGCGGTCCACATTGACGATGATGGAGAATTGCGCGTCCGGTCCGTATTTCTTGACTAAGGCGGCACGGAAAACATCTTCCAGAATGTGCATCAGCGTTTCACGATCGATACTTTTGGATTCCTTGAATTCCGCAAATGTGTCGATAAGATTTACATGTTCTTCCATTGTTATTCTTTTAATTTGTTGTTTTTCTATCGTTTTAATTGTCTTATTACTCGTTTTTTGTATAAAAAAACTCCCACCATACGGGTGAGAGTTCCATCGTGTTGAGCTAGCAGGATTCGAACCTACACAGACGGTACCAAAAACCGTAGTGCTACCGTTACACCATAGCTCAATGCCTTTCATCAATTGAGGCTGCAAAAATACACTTTTTTTGATTGCCGTGGAAAGGAGGTAATTTTTTTTTTTATTTTTTTGTTGCCGAGTGTATGAAAAAAATTGTACTTTTGCGCGCTCAAAAACAGCAACGGCCCCTTAGCTCAACTGAATAGAGTATTTGACTACGGATCAAAAGGTTGCAGGTTTGAATCCTGCAGGGGTCACGAAACAAAGAATCATCTGTCAGCATCAATGACAGATGATTCTTTCGTTTAACGTCTCTCCTGAAAGAAATTTTTCAGCAAAATCGAACACTCTTCCTCCAGCACGCCAGTGCGGATTTTCACTAATTTGGAAAGATAATCGGCATTGTAGAGCGTGTAACCCCTTTTGGGATCGGAGGCGCCATATACGAGTCGTTGTATTTGTGCGTGCATGATGGCCCCCGCACACATGACGCACGGTTCTAACGTGACGTAGAGGGTGCAGTTGCGCAGATATTTGGCCCCGAGCCCGTTTTCGCCCGCCGTGATGGCCATGATTTCCGCGTGCGCGGTCACGTCGCGCAGCGTCTCGGTGAGGTTGTGCCCGCGGGCAATAATCTTGTCTTCCAGCACGATGACGGCACCCACTGGCACCTCGCCGGCATCGTAGGCGTTCATGGCCTCGTTCAATGCCATCCGCATGTAATATTCGTCTTGTCGCTCGTCCATAACAGTAAATCAGTATTCTATATGGGTTAAAAATTGCAGCATGATCTTGGGCATCGGAAAGTTCCGAATCTCGGCAAGTGGCACTTCTATCTGATTATCTTTCAAGGCGGGAAGCGGCTTTCCTTGTCGGAGATAGAAGCGGGCGTGTATGACTTGATGGCTTAGCACCTCGCTCAGCTCCAATACTTTACCATCCGACATATCCTCATCGTTCGGGGTTTCCTCCACGGGCAACTGGTACAGGTTGCGCCAGATGTCGCGCCCCGTCCTTTTCTCCAAAATGGTTTTACCATTATATATATATAGGAAGAAATGGAGAAAACGGTCCCGCTTGGCTTTGGCTTTGCTTTTGGCCGGCAGGATGTGTACGAGTTGGTTCCGATACGCATAGCACTCTTCTTGAAACGGGCAGTCGTCGCATGACGGGTTCTGCGGCACGCACTGGATGGCCCCGAAGTCCATGCATGCCTGGTTGAAGATGCCGGGCCGCTGGCGGTCGATATGTTTGAGGCAGAGGTCGGTGACGGCTTTTCGGGTGGCCGGCAGGGCGATGTCGTCCGTGATGCCGAAGATGCGGCTCATGATTCGTAGCACGTTGCCGTCCACGGCGGGGTAGGGTAGCCCGAAGGCGATGGAGGCGATGGCTGCCGCCGTGTAGTCGCCGATGCCTTTCAGTTCCCGGATGTCCTCGTATTTGTTTGGGAAAATGCCGTTGTGGTCGCGCATGATCTGCTTTGCGGCGGCGTGGATGTGGCGGGCACGGGAGTAATAGCCCAAGCCCTGCCATAGCAGAAGGACCTGCTCTTCAGATGCTTGTGCCAGATCTTTCGGGGTGGGGAAGGCCTCTATGAAGCGCAGATAATAGTCCCATCCCTGCTGTACGCGTGTCTGTTGCAGGATGATTTCGGATACCCAGATTTTGTAGGGGTCGTGCTGATCACGCCAGGGCAGAGAGCGCTTGTGCTCGTCGTACCAGGCCAGCAGCGTCTCCGTGAACCGCATGTTAGTTGTTCTGGATCAGTTGGAACAGCTGGTCCAAATTGGGGGTGAGGATGATTTCCGTGCGGCGGTTCTTGGCGCGTGCTTCGGCGTTGTCAGTCGTGTCAATGGGGAGGTATTCGCTGCGACCGGAAGCGGAGAGGCGCACCGGCTCGATATTGCCGCTCTTCAGCAGGGCTCTCACCACTGAGGTGGCGCGCATGACGCTCAGGTCCCAGTTGTCCTTCACCTGCCCGTTGCCGCGGTACGGCACGTTGTCGGTGTGGCCCTCAATCAGCACGGAGATTTCTTTCTCGTTCTCCAGAACGCTGGCTAAGTTGCGGATGGCGTTCAAACCCTGCTCGTTGATGGTCCAGCTGCCGGAGGCGAACAGCAGCTTGTCGTCCATCGACACATACACCTTGCCGTCTTTCTCATGCACGTTGAGGCCGCTGCCCTCGAAGCCCTTCAGGGCTGCACTCACCTTGTCTTTCAAGGCTTTTACCTCGGCGTCCTTTTGGTTCAAAATGGCTTGCATCTCCTGGATGCGGGCCTCTCTGGCTTCAAGAGTGGCTCTGGCGGCAACAAGGGAATCCTGCTGGGCGTTCAGAAGCTTCTCTTTCGCATTGAGCTCGTCTTTGATTTTGTCGATGTTCTTCAGCAAATCGTTCATCTTGTTCTGATTGCTGACGTTGAGCTCGCCGAAGTCCTTGAGCAGGTCGTCATAGTCCTTGGTGGCTTTGGCCAGGTCGCGCTCCGACTGGCGCAGCTTGCGGGCCAGCGAGAGGGTGTCCTTCTTCAGCTGGTCGGCTTCCGCGGTCAGACTCTCCAGTTGGGCGGTGAGTTGTTTCTTGGCGTTTGCGTAATCCAGGTTCTCCGAGTTGGCGTAGGTCAGCTCCTCCTGGCATTTCTTGTATTGGCTTTGTAATTCGTTGTATTTCTGCTTGGTGACACATCCGGTGAGCAGAAAGCAAGTGCAAAATAAAAATAATACGGTCTTTTTCATTGTAATATAAATTGGCAGGCAAAAATATAAAGAATGACGGTTGTATTTGTCCAATTTTGAAAAAATTATAAACAGAAGAAGCGGAATAAAAATGGGGGAATTTACGGTTTACGATTGGGGGTTGGCCGTCGGGAATTGGGATTTGGGGCTATAGTTAAGAAGTTAAGGAAGTTCGTCATTGGGAATTGATTATTTCGTTTACGGTTTGCGGTACCCTGAATGTTTGGGGATTCCGCTCAACGCTATTGTGTTTCGCGGGACAGGAGCGGCGGAATCTCCCCGCGTCCCGGTTAGTTTTTGTCCAATTTCTGGGGTACAATACAATTATAATCGTCTTGACAATCAATGAATCTCAACCAAGCGAGGAGATAGAAGGACCCAATCAAGTTGCTTTTTGTCATAGGAATATCGATAACTTTTCTGTTGAGCCACTTCGGCAATATAATGGCGTTTCCCTTTTATTGTGATTTTTTTCGCTTTAAAAAACATATATGATACTATGCAATCCCCTTCATACACCCGAAAAGAATCCATCAATACAACATTGGCATTTTTGGGGACCTTTTTGCCATGTGAGATGGTCCAACATGGAAAGTATCGGATCACATATTCTCCATAACGCGATTGAAAAGAATTTGATGGTTCAAAATCTTTATTCATAGTAAGATAGAATCCATCTTTTACATCTATCGAGTCCAAAAAAAGAATCAACGATTCATTTAGGAGCTTGTTTGTTTGCTTAAAAGAGTTTTCAGTTCCATTGTAATAATAAAAAGAGAACCTCCAATATGGGAGTGCATCATCTGCCAGTTCATCCAATCGCTCAATTAATATATGGTGATGAAAGAGACTGGCAATCAGGTTGTAGTCAAACAATCCGGCATTGCATTGTCTCAAGCATGTATCCAGACTCTGCTTGAGGTCTTTCAACGGAATGATGCTGTCAACCTTGTGGTATGTCAAGCCATGGAGACCTGTCTTCAGGGTGTCGCCCATCAAAATCGCCAAAGAGAATTCCGAAAGAGACACACTATCCGTTCGGTTGCTACGTTCAAACCATTTTTTTAAATCTTTAAAGCTGACGACGGCCTCACCATGATACTCTTCTGTGGCGATGCGCATGCACAGGAACGGATTCTCGGACACCAGCACAGTCTTGTACAATTTGAGCTCATCAATATTGGACATGGCTGAGATGTAGGTGCTGTCGGGTATCATTGCGTCAAATTGGGCATTCAGGCAATTCGCTCCGGCATGAACCACGATGGATATTAACAAGATTCTGTATATGAGTTTGAACATAGATGTTAAGGCTTTGGGGTAAAAAAAACAATCAAGTTCCGCATCGGGAATAACTACTTCGGACTGTTTGTCATGGCCAATTGCAGTACACTCTCCCGCTTCTGCGCCCTGTCAGCGGGCACGTATACCTGCGCGGGCGGCGTAGGAAACGCGCGGCAGGAGATGGTGGGGCTATATGTGCGGGAACGGTTCATTGCGGGGGCAAAGGTAGTGATTTTTTCTCCAACTTTCTTTTGGTGCTACAAAAGAAAACTGCGATAAGTGAGCAAAGAGTATGCTTGCTTACTCTTTCGAACGAAAGCAGTTTATACAACGTTGCAAAGAAAAGTAGCTTTCGCCGCTGAATTTTGTTTTGCTGAAAAAACGGCCATCGTACGCTAAAAAATCGAAACTTGCAACACGGAACGTAGTGCCGTGTTGCTTCGGACAGCCGATTTTTCTTAACGCTCCACGATGGCGCGTTTTTGGAATCCGCCTTGCGTCTTCCACGCAAAACAAAATAAGGCGGCATTTTCCAATGAGGATTTTGATTGGTTTTTGGGTGTTGGGAATTGAGATTTGCGCTTTCGGTTCCCGGTTCTGTGTTCTCGGTTCTTAGGTCTCCGTTCTATGTTCTTCGTTCTTTATCCCCCAAAACGCCGTAGGCGTTGCATATCTGTAGGAATAGGGCCACACGCACGCAATATCGCGGCGCGGAAGGCGTGTGCAATGTCTCGAAGAGACATCCTCTCAATAACCCCGCATAAGTGAGCGTAGCGAGCGCAATGTGGGGGCTGGGCTGCGCGCCACGCACCATCGCGGCGCAAATATGGCCATTTTTTCAATATCAAAAAAAATGCTATCTTTGCCTCATCTAACAACCGGATATGAATCAGCGCATTACACATACCATTTTTCCGCCACCATGTTTTTTGGCAGAGTCTTTCACCTTCTCCGCAAAAGAAAAGGACGCAGAAACCGGTCTAAGCTACTTTGGAGCAAGATATTACAGCAGCGACCTGAGCATTTGGCTGAGCGTGGATCCGATGAGCGACAAATATCCCTCGCTTTCGCCATACGTTTATTGCGCCAACAACCCCATAAAACTGGTGGATCCGAATGGGGAGTATCTGGAAGTTGCTGACGATGAAGATACACATAAAGACTTGTTGTCTATCGTTGGTAACACACACCGAGATCGCGTTATCTTTAATAATGACGGTTCAGTTTCTGTAAATCTTGATGGTTTATCTGAAGAAGCCATTAAAAAGGATATTGGATTGTCGTTGATTAAAGATATGGTTAATTCGGATTATAGGTATTATTATGAAACTTCTGATGATGCTTTTTTTTGCAACGAATCTGGGAAACGAGTCATTCGTTTTATAACAAACGAAGATTTCAAAGGGGTGATAAACGCGTCGAGATATGGCACAGATTCTAATGGAAAACATTCAGAACTTCCTATGGAACAATTTGATGGACAGGTCGTGATTGCCAAATCTGGACGATTTTTGTTGTATGGACAGGACGTTCGGAAGAACATAGTTTTCCATGAATTGGAAGAGAATTTTTTAAGAACTGACAAACAAATGAACTATCAAGGTGGATTTGGCGTTGGAGCTCATCGTACAGCAGCCAGAATAGAAAATAACGCATGGGGGAATTTTGCAGGTCAGGGAGAATATTTTCCACCTGTAGCTCCATTAGCAAAATCAAAAGAATGTGTCATGAATTATTTAAACAATGGAGTATATCGATAGATATATTGTTTTACCCATAATGCTGTCTGTCGTTTTGGGGATTGGGTGTTTCCCTCTATTTGGTCAGAATAAAAGGGATTTGTCGCGAATGGATGCTCAAAAATACCGAATAAAAGGACCGTCATTATTTGATGAGGACACAAACAGCTTCATCAAAGTGAGTGATGTGTTGTTTTGTCAAGAAGAAATAGCTGAAATAAACCAGCATACAATCGCCTGTATCCAAGGTTACGAAAACCAAAGAAATGCATATCATGCATCGTTTGCGTTAACGCTTTGGGATTTTTGTCGTGAAACAGGCTTGAGTCAGCATGTATTCATGGATGAGATTGGCGACTCCACAATAGAAATAGGTGTCAGATGTTATTCTGACAGTAGGACTTTTTTAGGTAAAGAGGAGGTGGCAAACTCTTTGCTTGGAGAATGCTTAACTACATGTTGCGGAGAAAAAGTCGGGAAAGATTCTATTTTAACTATGATTTACTCGTTTCCACAAGATATACATGCGGCGAGATTGTATCAGTTTGGGCATCGTTGTTATCTATTGCCGTTAGATGTTGAGATGGATGAGTGCGGTATTTTCATCTTAGAAATACCCACCAATGAGGAGGGTGTTTATACTTTTTATGACACGCCAAACTATGTTTGTTTGATACGATTTTTCCCCAGAAAAAACAATCAAAATGAAAGCCCTGACCCCGATTAACAATCCGTAAATGTTCATCATCAGACCATATCGTCAAAGGCTAATGCTGCTCCTAAAGGAGCTTCGGGAAACTCAAGATGCCGACGTTTCCTATCAGGCTTTATCCCCTTACGGGGAAACCTTGTCATCCGAAATCAAGGGATGCCATTCCGCCTTTCCCCAACCACCTTCTGTTCTCTGTCCCCTAACCCCTGTCCGCTGGACTTTCACCTTCTCCGCAAAAGAACGAGACGCGGAAACGGGCTTAAGCTACTTTGGAGCAAGATATTATTCCTCCGATTTAAGCATCTGGCTGAGCGTGGATCCGATGAGCGACAAGTACCCATCACTGAGTCCGTATGTATATTGTGCGGACAACCCGGTGGAGTTGGTGGATCCGAAGGGGATGGAGTATGGAAATCCTATAGAGGACGCATTAAAAGTCATTAGTGATTTTGAACATTCAACAACAACATCCGTGTTTCGTAACATTCCAAAAAGTAAATTCATTGAAGATTTAACTCAACATATAAATGACCCTGCTTCAATACAGCAAGGAGGAAACGGGACGTGTGGTGCAGCAGTGTTGTCGAAATATATGGCTGAAAATCATCCTGTTTTATATGCGGAAGCAGCTATTTCATTATATACAACTGGGAAATTTTCGCATAATGGTGTTTCTCTAAGTCTTCCCAATAGTGCTTTTTCTGGAAGTATGACAGAATTGAACGAACTCGGCATAAATTCCGTGGACGCAATAATGCAAGGTGCCTTCACCAATTCTCAGAATATAGTATTCAACTATAATCCTTTTAAAGATGGTTCGGGATTCAAATCATTTATGTACCCTGGATATTTTAATTATTATGTTAGTGGTTTTTTAGGAGCAAATTACCATTGTGTGCTTTCTCCTACAACAGAATACATTAATTCTTTAGATTTTGTCAATCATTTTGTTGTAGGGATTGTACATTCAAATGATTATTCGATAGAAGGTGGTTTTCCGAACCATTATATTCAAATCTTAAAATCTGGAAATAATAAAATGGATTACTGGACGTGGGGAGAAAAGGTAAACGGTTCAACGATTAATAATTCTCTTAGGAATGGTTTTTATATGATAATATCGATAGGCTTATGAGACAAACTGCTGTAAATCACCTGATAAGAATTATTGTTTTTGCACCAATTGTAATTATTCTTTTTTTGTGCTGGCAGCCAAATAATAGAAATTACAAGATTCTTGATGTTTCACTGGACCCAATCGTAATTACCGATACCACATTGCCCTCCGGCAACTATTATACACTTCATTTCACTGTTCAATTTTGCAACCCATCTTATGGTTTTCTCGCTGGAGGTGTGGAACCGGGATTAGACGGAATTACTGAAATGCTGAACTCATTGTGTGTTTATGATATTCAAGGACAAGATATTACACAACAGTTAAAAGGATGGCATACAACAACCCCAGATGTCTTTATAAACAAGAAAGGAGTCAAACGTCAGTTTTATTCACATGATAATTTGGATAGTCTGGTCAACGACATTAATTCCAATGTCCGTTCTGCAAGAGGTAATAAAATTCTAATCAATCGTTTATTCTACATTGAAGATAAAAAGATTCTCCCATCTTCTATTCAAGTTGATTTTATGAGCTATTCAATAGTCGAGTATATTCCAAATAGTACTGGTGACTATGATGACACTCTGACAAAAAATGTAAAAGATAGTCTTATGCATATAAGCGACTAAAAATACATTTTCATGTGTCGTCTTAAATAAAATACATATCTAATGGAAACATGAGTCAGACAATGGCAAAGAGCAGCACCTGCAGGGTAACCATCTACATCAACGGCAAGGAGGAGGAGGCCGCCGTCAAGCAGATACATCCCGAGATGAACAAGTTCGTCAACGAGCAGAACCGCATAGTCATCGTATAAGACACCCCTTTTCGGCGTGCCGTCGTTTCGCGGCGTGCATATCTTTTCTCCGTGGCAAGCCTCTGCCGCGCCGCGAGGGTGTGTGCGGGGGCTCCTTTTCTACAGATATGCAACGCCTAACGGCATTAAGGGCAGTGATAAAGAATCACAAAACGTAAAACGTAAACCGCAAATCGCAAATCGCAAATCGCAAATCGAAAAAATCACTACCTTTGCCCCCGCAATGAACCGTTCCCGTACATATAGCCCCACCCTCTCCCGCCGCGCGATGTTTCCCGCGCCGCAGGCGCAGGCGCACGTGCCCGCAGGCTGGGTGCAGAGGCGAGGGAACTCTCATACTGACTACTGTTCACTGTCCACTATCCGCTGGACTTTCACCTTCTCCGCCAAAGAACGCGACTCGGAAACCGGCCTAAGCTACTTCGGCTCACGGTATTACTCCTCCGATTTGAGCATCTGGCTCAGCGTTGACCCGCAGGCCTCGAAATATCCTTCTTTGAGCCCGTATGTTTATTGTGCGAATAATCCGGTGAAGTTGGTGGATCCGAATGGGGAGGAGTGGTATGTTAACCAAGACGGATA
>JAIKYR010000180.1 GCA_024682995.1 Bacteroidales bacterium
ACCCCGCCCTTCGGGCACCCCTTCTGAAAATCAGAAGGGGAGTTAGCGCCTCACGGCACTGCCGTGCCACGGGTAAAAAGCGATGGGTAAAACAATCCCTTTTGCTTTTACGGGTCAACTGCTATATCATTGCCAAAATCATTGTGATACACGGCTATAACCATGGCACAGCCTTAAAAGACGCCATACGTCGTCTTCGATCCCCACGCATAAAAGAAATAGATACTTCATTCTTCAACGATGGAGAAACTATCATTTGATTGAGAATCTAAAAACTGACAATCAAAAAGCCTTGAAAAGAAACAGGAAATTATTCGTTTAAGATTTTTATTTCAACAGCATCTGGTTGTATTTTCGTAAGGATTCCAAGATATTGACTTTCACGTGGATGAAGTCATCGGTGCCGGCTTCCTTGAGGGCGTCGAGGCACTCGGTGGGATTGCCGGCCACGAGGAACGGCGTGTTCGGATACTGCGCCTTGCACTGCTTGGCAGCCTCCACACCGAGGGTGGCGTACTCCTCGTCGGAACTGCACACCACGATGAGGTCGGGTTTGGCCTCGCCGGCAGCCTTCACACCCTCCTCCACAGTGGCGAATCCGGAAGGCTCCACAATCTCATACCCGGCACAGCCGAAGAAATTGGTAATAAAGCCGGCACGCGCCTGACGCATGGCCAAGTTGCCCAACTTCAGCAGATAGACTTTCGGGCGATGGTTGGCAGCGGCAAATTTCTCCGTGGCAAGACGGATCTCCTCAAAGGCTATTGCACCTCGATAGGTTTTCAAACCCTCGTTCTCGTCCTTCACCACGCGCTCAATCTTGTCGGCCATCTTTTCGTTGATGTTGGGGTATTGGTTGGTGCCGAGGAGTATATAGCGGCGGGTGGCGATATCCATGTCGCGCTTCTGGCAGCTCTTTTCTATTTCAGCCTTTATGGTGCCATCTTCGATAAGCTTGAGCGCGCCGCCGGCGGCCTCCACTTCACGGAAGAGCTTCCACGCTTGCTCGGCAATTGAATTGGTCAGATTCTCAACATAATAGGAGCCGGCGGCGGGATCCACCACGCGGTCCATGAAGGCTTCCTCCTTCAAGATAATCTGCACATTGCGGGCAATACGGCGGGAAAACTCGTCGGATTCCTTATAGGCCACATCAAACGGCTGCAACGAAACGGAATCGGAACCGCCAATGACAGCGGACATGCCCTCCGTGGTGCTTCGCAACATGTTGACGTACGGATCGTAAAGAGTTTTGTTCCAAGTGGATGCCACCGTGTTGATATGGATTTTGTAAGCACAGTTGCACTGCGGGTGGTATTGTTCCACGATGGTAGACCACAGGAGGCGCACCGCACGCAACTTGGCGATCTCCATGAAATAGTTGGAGCCCACCGACATGGTCAGCTGCATACGCGAGGCGGCCTTCTCCACCTTCATGCCGTGTTCGGTGCAGAACGACAGATACTCATTGGCCAACGCCAGCGTATAACCCAACTCTTGCACGATGGTAGAGCCGGCGTTATGCAACACGATGCCGTTCACATTGATAACCTTGAAGTTCTTCATGCATCCGTTCATCTCCAGCAATTCAACGGCTTGCATCATATCCTCCTGCGCAGATTTCCAAAACTTATTGTGTTTCAGGCGATAGGTCAGCGGGTCGAAGTTGATGCTACCCTGCACTTTCTCTTTATCGTAGTTATGTGCTTCCACGTAAGCCACGAAGCATTTCATCAGGTCAAGGTAGCTCTTCACGTGGTTGAACTGCACGCCAGTGGTATTTAGGTCGATACCTTGAAACAAGGTTTCCAGCGCCGCGTCGCTATCGATATTGGCGGCGTTGAACGCGATGCAGGTGGCGCCGCGTTTCAAAGCGTCCGTCGCAATGGCGTTGGCCTTGGCCGGATCCGCCTCCTCCACCTCTTGCACGATGTCCCACTTGTTGTTGTCGGCTTTCGTGCCACGCGTGTAGGGAAACTCATCGGGCAGCGTGTTGAGATAATCTAAATCCTCCAGATTTTCAGCACGATAATAAGGACGCACATTGAATCCTTCATCGGTACGCCATACCAATTTGCGCTCGTAATCAGCGCCTTTCAGATCTTTTTGTATGGTAGCCTCCCATTCTTCTGTGGAGATAGGAGGAAATTCGGTAAACAGTTTTTCGTCAGCCATAAACAATAATTTAATTCGGCTGCAAAGATAAAAAATAGTTTGTTATCTTTGCCGTCCAAAACGACGCTTATGGTTTCATTTATCCATATCAACCTGTATTCATTGGATTATCAGCTCATAACGCTGATCAACGGAGCGCATACTCCCTGGTTGGACCGGTTTTTATGGGCCATGACGCATGTGTGGCCGTGGCTGCCGATGTTTTTGCTGCTGTTCGGACTGACAGCTTTGTTCTATCGGCGCAATGCGTGGCGTGTGCTTCTTTTCATTGCGCTATCAGTGGGTACCTCCGATATTATTTCCTCTGGCATCATCAAACCTCTGGTGCATCGTCCCCGGCCCTCGCACAATCCGGAACTGACCCTGCATCTGCACGAGCGTCCCAACGGCACCTTCTATCGCGGCGGTCCCTATGGTTTCACCTCCTCGCATGCAGCCAACAGTTCCACCCTTGCCATCCTTCTCTATCTGTTCCTGCGTCCGTTCCTTTCCCGCAAATGGCCGCTGGCACTTTTCCTGACCGGATTTGTGCTGCTATTCTGCTACACCCGTGTCTATCTCGGCGTCCACTACCCCACCGACATCCTCGGCGGCTGGTGCGTGGGCTTCATCGTGTCGCTGTCGGCCTTCACGCTGTACCGACATTTGGATAAAAAGAGGCAAAATGTAACTTTATACCGATAACAACGTTTATTTCATTTTAATATTAAAATTTTTAAAACCCTTAATTTACTGATGCTATGTTAAATAAAAAAATCGAAGCAGCTATCAACGCCCAAATCAACGCCGAAATGTGGTCGGCTTACCTCTATCTCTCCATGGCCACCAAATGCCACGACCTCGGTTATGGCGGTATGGCCAACTGGTTTGAAATCCAGTTCAAAGAAGAGCAGGATCACGCCCAGATCTTCTACAAATATGTGATTTCCCGCGGAGGCCGCGTGGTGCTGAAACCCATCGACGCCGTGCCTACGGACTGGAAAGACGCGCTCGACATGTTCGAGGAGACCCTCAAGCACGAGCAGGTGGTCACCAGCCTCATCAACGACCTGTTTGCTCTAGCCACCAAGGAGAAGGATTACGCCACCCAGAGCATGCTGAAATGGTTCATCGATGAGCAGGTGGAAGAGGAGGAGAATGCCCGCGACCTGATTGACAGCCTCAAAATGATTGATGGCAACGGCTACGGCCTTTACATGCTGGACAAAGAACTGGCTGCCAGAGTGTATAGCACGCCGTCGCCCCTCGCCGCCGAGGAGTAGCACTATTCACCAATCGCCATATTAATTGTTCACGGCCAGATTTGAGTGACACCCCGATAGGTGATTTCCACATGCCCGTCGTCAAGAAGGGTTGCTATTGCCCCATTGGTTCCCTGGTCGTTCGTGACTTGCATTTCAAGTTTTCCGGCTTGGATGAAAGGAAGGTATGTGAAAAATCCGGCATGACTCTGTAAATATTGCGTCTCTGGAGAGTCCTCATAATAGGACAGTTTAATTGCAAAAGGCTCTAAAATACGATATTGTAAAAGCGTTCTCTTATGTAAACGGACTCCGTTATAGGTGACGTTTGATCGGAAACCGAACATGCCCTGTCCGGACAATGACAGCGAAACACTCTGCAATGTGGGTGGCCAGAAACCGCTCTCATTGGTCAGAGTCAGGTCCATGCGGCAATCGGACGAGTCCAGTGCATCGCTGACAAGGGTCCACGTGTGCGAATCCATACATGTGATATACACGATGGACCCGTCCATTTTTTCGACCCTCGGGTTATATTGCTCGGGGACCGGCACGCAAGTCATCTTCATGCAGGCGCCTGGCTCATTCAGCGACTGGCCCTGTAGCATTTCCACCTCCAGATAGCTATGCTGCCAGTGGGTGTCGGTAATCCGCCAATGCCGTTCGCCGATGGTATCCAATTCCATCGAATAACTGTAGAACAGAGACTTCAAAAGACCGGCCTGTTCGGTACCGGATGCCGCCAGCACCGCATTCATACGGAGTGCGGTTTCTATCGTTGTACCCATCATATCGCGCATACTACCGATCCATCCGTTGTACATGAGCTCGCCTGTTTGCGTCTTGCCTTTCTCGCCAACCCCGAGGGTGCAGGCCGTCATGGCCAATGCCAGCATTACGTATGCCATCCCTCTAACCCACTGTCTGGTCTGTTTTTTCATATTTTTATTATTTATAATTTGAAACAAGAAACTAAAACTCATAACCGAAACCGGCGGAAATGAGGCCCTTGAAGCCCGCGCCCAACTCCACATTGCCGAACCAGCCTTTCGCACCCGCCTTGACACCCAGCATCGTAACGTGGACGGCCCCCGCAAACGCAGTATAGTTTGTGGCGACTGGCTGCACCTGTTTTGAGGTGAAATTGCCTATCAGCAAGCCTCCTGACAATTCAGAATACAACGTCACATGTTTCCGGTTGAGATAGGAGAATCGAAGATCTGCCATCAAATCAAAAAAGGTATTGTGTTCGGATTGTCCTTTCACCCGCTTGTCCGTCAGCCGGTCGTAGTAATAGGCGTAAAATTCAGAAAAGTCAGCGGTGAGGCCCACCCAAAGCCACTTGTAGGCGCGGTAATGATAACTTAGGGAAATCACAGGCGTGTAACGGACCTTGCTGTACGTGTCGCTGGTCAAGGTCCAATTATAGGGATTGTATTCTTCCTGACGTATTAAATATTTTTTGTATAGTTTTGGAAACCAATCAGAAAAAATGGTAAACATCACCAACGAGCTGTATTCGGACTGTAGGTTCGGGATGCCGACGTTGAACTGGAATTCATGACGGTGGAACGTTTTCTCGTCAGACCAGCCCGGCGACACTTCATCGTACCAGGGTACTTTATGGAAATTTTTCTCCTTATGCTTTTGGAACGTATGGATGTATGCAATCTGCGGATATATGAACTGGTTTCTCAAAGAGATTGTACCTTTTTCTATGACAGCATTTTCTGTAGAATATGTGTACTGACCATGCCAAAACATTGCTGGGGAGAGATTGGCCCCAAGAGTGAAGCGCAGCAGGCCGTTGTTTTTCAGCCGGTAATAAAAACCCAAATCCATCAAAAAGCTCGTGTTGATGCGGTGTTCGTTTTTTATTTCAGAATAAAATTCTGTTTGTATTAGATAAGAAAACGACGGATCGCACAGAGTACCTGCCCCTAAGAAAATCTCGCTGTTGTGTTTGGGATAGGGTGTGCTGAACCGGACTCCAATATCGGCCACAAGCCAGAACCGCGAATCAAACGGCATGTGGAATTCAAATTTCAATGGGAAGGAAAAGCCGAACGTGGATTGACGGAAATGGATGAGTTCACCTATATAAATCGCATCCTCATAATGGATGTTACTGGCATAATGGGAACCGAAATCGAGCCCTGCTGAAACGCCGAAATATTTTGCGAAATGATAGGAGAACTCCAGCCCACCCACATACCCGCTGCCCGGTCGGGATTTTATAAAGCTTTTGTCGCCGTCAGAGTTTATGAGGGCAGCCGGACTCATCAGCTGGTACTGGAAAACATATCCGAGATGGAACCCCTTGAAAATCTCAGGCACGAAGGCGGATGTCCGGATGGGCGCAACAGGCGTATCCGGCTCCGCCACCATCGGATAATAAATCGTATCGTGCATGTAAACAGTGTCATAGACGATTTTCTCCTCTACAACATAGATCGTGTCGCGCGCCTGCCCATGCAACTGCATACACATTAGAATCGATAAAAGGAATAAAGAGGTTTTATGCATAGGATTTTAGTATGAAAGTTTCAAAGTAAAAATTGTAGATTCAACTGGCAAAGTTATAAAAAATTATGGCATTGACACGGGAACATACACCGTGTCATGGACCGTTTTCACCACGGTTTTATACACTGTATCACGAATATACACATATTGGGGTTCTGAAATCACGGCAGTGTCGGGGACAGGTGAAGCGGAGTGGAATTTTCCACCAGACGGACGGTCGGAGTTCTTCCGCATCAGGATATCATTGGGTTCGGTTGTGCCGTCGCCAAATGTGGCCGTGTCGGCCGGCGTGCAGGCGGCAGCTGCTGCGGGTACGGACGGGCCAGCGGGCGACAAACCGGCAGCGGGCGGGAAAAGGCGCGTGAAGGCGTAGCCCGCCATAAGGCAGATGACGGCACCAACCGCCAACGCCTGGAAGAGCCCCTTGGCCGCCAACAATAAGGGAATCTTAGGGACTGAACCCCACGGAACAGACTCCATTTCATAGGGCACGGCAGGTTCCACCGCATAATCCCGAAGGGTTCTACGGCAGATATCATCCACGGTATGACCACGTTTGAAAATGAGGAAAAATGGTATCATAAGCTTTATTCGTTTGTGTTTTTTGCAGGTCAGCAGACGTTGCAGCTGCTGGCGGGCCAAGGCGAGATGGCGTTTGGAAGTCCGCTCGGCCATGGAAAGTGTTTCCGCAATTTTCCGATGACTGTATTTTTCAAAGACAAACAGGTTGAACACGGTACGCTGCACGACGGGCAGGGCTGCTATAGCATCCAAAATCTCCGACTGGGTGAAATCGTACCGTTCCAATTCCTCCTCATCCACAGGTGCAGCCTCCAAATCAGCGGTGGAAAGATCATCCATTGGAACGAGATACTGTTTTTTCCGCAGATGCTGCAACACCGTATTCGTTGTGATGCGCATCATCCACCGGTCAAAGTTGCCAATCCCTCTGAAGGATCCGGACTTTTCGATAGCCAGCAGAAACGCCTCATGCGCCAAATCCTCCGCCAAGGCGGGATCCGTCACATACCGATGGCACAAGCCGATCATCTTCCCGATGTTCTGCCGGTATTTCTTCGTCCAAAAATCCTGTGTGTCTGTCATAACCTCTTTAATAGGATGCAAAAAACACAAAAAGGGCAAAAAAAATAACAAATCTGTTTTCGACACTATTCACCTCCTCTTCCAACTTTTTTGTATCTTTGCCCGCTTTATTAACGTGTATTAATTTGTAATTATTATAATAAACATATCACTATGACGAGACACAAGATTTCCTCCAAATTCCTGAGCATTGAGAAGGTTGAGAAAATCATCAACCGCAAACAGAAAATCGAACTATCGCAAGAGGCCATTG
>JAIKYR010000149.1 GCA_024682995.1 Bacteroidales bacterium
GCCCAACTTTCTTTGTCTTAATCTTTTGGAAGTGATTCTCTTTGCAGTAGCATTTTTCTATCATCCAAGAGAACAATGCACTGCCATTCTTGACATAATTGTTGAAAGTGCGGGGACTGAGGTCGCCATCCCTGCCGCTTCTTTCGTTCTGAACATAGTCCATGAACTGCACAATCATGCTGTGCGTAATCATGGAACAGTAAATTTTCGGTGCTGTCTTGGACAACCACTCCCCGAATATTCCTGCGAAAGATATGTAAGATCTGGCGGTGGTGTCTCGAAGTTCTTTCTGCACACTCTCCTTGTAGAGTTCCAAAACTTCTGACATGGGGGTGTACATTCGGGAATCCTCACCTTGGAAGTATGGGTTCCACCCCGTAGAGAGCTTCATATTCAGAGCAACAACGATGTTGTTGATATGTTTTTTCGCTTCCGTTTTGGATGAGTAGCGAGAAAGAAGCCTCTGAAGTTTAATCCTCTTCCGAGCGAGTTCCTGTGTTTGTGGATTCTCCACATAGTACTCAATCAACCAACCCGATTTGTTGGTTTTCAATGTTGCCGGCAGATAGTTTGCCGCTGCATACGCCGAAGATACGGCTAACCTGTTCGATGTTATTGACATTTTTTTTTGAGTCTTGCTCAACAAGTCCCAAAAAAGTGTTTGTCCCGATTCTGTCCCGATTTTAAAGCAGAAATCAGCAACCTACCTTTGTAAGTTGCTGATACTGATTGAATTTCGAGCTTTTGAGCGGTAGACGGGGTTCGAACCCGCGACCTGCGGCTTGGGAAGCCGCCGCTCTACCAACTGAGCTACTATCGCATTCTGGCTATTAGTTGTTGGCTTTTAGCTATTAGCGGCTAATGGCCAATGGCTAATGGCTAATAGCCGATTATACATTAAATCGTATGTGCAGGATGTCGCCGTCTTGCACCACGTAGTTTTTCCCTTCCACATATAACTTGCCAGCTTCCTTGCATTTGAGCTCGGAACCTAGCGTCTTCAAATCCTCATATTTGATGACCTCGGCGCGGATAAAGCCACGCTCCAGGTCGCTATGAATCACGCCGGCAGCCTGCGGTGCCAACATGCCCCGCTTGATGGTCCAGGCGCGGTTCTCTTTACCTCCCACCGTGAAGAAGGAGATGAGATCCAGCATCTTGTAGGCCGCCCGGATTACCTTGTTCACACCCGGCTCGGTCAAGCCCACGTCGGCTAAGAAGACCTTGCGGTCCTCTTCGCTCTCCAATTCGGCGATCTCGGATTCGATCTTGGCCGCTATCACCAGCATTTCGCCGCCGTTTTCTTCCACATATTTCTTCACAGCCTCCGAATAGGCGTTTCCGTTGACGGCATCATCATCATTCACATTACACACGAAAAGCACGGGCTTCTCCGTCAGCAGCATCATATCGGCCACCACAGCGTGTTCGTCGTCCGTCACCTCCAAGGTGCGCACATTTTGGAATCCCTCCAAATGCTCCTTGTATTTCTTCAAAACCTCGTAGTCGTGCTTGGCGGTCTTGTCCCCAATCTTGGCGGCTTTCTCCACCTTGGCGATCTTCCGTTCAATCTGCTCCAAGTCCTTGCATTGCAGTTCGAAATCCACAATCTCGATGTCGCGGACGGGATCCACAGAACCTTCCTCGTGGGGCAGTGCGGGGTTGTCAAAGCAACGCAGCACGTGGATGAGCGCGTCGCACAGGCGCACGTCCGCGAGGAAACTGTTGCCGATGCCGGCGCCCTGGCTGGCACCTTTCGCCAAACCGGGAATATCAACCAAGTCCAAGTTGGCGAACACCAATTTGTCGGCATGGATGAAGGTGTCGATGTGCATCAGACGCTCGTCGGGCACCGCGCAAACCCCGATATTGGATTTGTTGGTGCTGTAGGCAAACTCGGTCACGGCAGCCTTGGTGTTCGATATGCAATTGAACATCGTCGTCTTACCGGAGTTCGTCAGTCCCACTATACCGCATTTGAGTCCCATGATGTTGGTGTTTTATTAGTTTGGTTTCTTTTTGATGCCCCATACGGCGCTTCGCTTGTATGGGGTTATTTGCACTTCGTGCGTTTTGCCTCTTCGAGGCTGATCAATGGTTTATTTCGGGTAGGGACGCAATCGTTTGCGTCTCTACAGGATTAAAACCCCAGGATAATGTCTTCCACCCGGTCGATTTCGGGCAGATAGTGCTTGAGAGTCTGCTCCACACCGTTTTTCAGAGTCATCTTGGCATGGGGACAGGAACCGCAGGCACCCTGCAGCTTTACTTTTACCACATTGTCGGAAGTGAGTTCCACAAATTCAATATCACCACCATCCTGCTGTAAGTAGGGGCGGATCTGGTCGATGATGGATTTCACTTTCTGTTCGAGTGTCGGACTTTCCATGTGCTTTGTTTTTTACGGCTGCAAAGATACGATTTTTTTTATTTTCTCAACAGCAGGAAGATAAAATAGGGAGCTCCAGCCAGGGCTGTGATGCTTCCTACGGGCAGCTCTGACGGTGCGGCGATGGTGCGGGCCAGCGTGTCGGCAACCAGCAGGAAGAACGCCCCGAAGAAGATGGAATAGACGAACAGCCTGCGGTTGTTGCTGCCGAAGATCAGTCGGCAGATGTGGGGCACAATCAGTCCGATGAAGCCGATGACTCCGCAGAAGGAGACCACCACGCCCACCAGCAGCGACGAGAGCAAGAGCGTGGTATGGACCGTACGGGTGGTGTTCACCCCGAGGCTTTGCGCCGACTCCTCGCCCATCTGTATGATGTTGAGGTCTTTGGCGTAATAAAACAGTACCGTAACGATGGCGATGGCTACGGGCAATAGGGAGGCGATTTCACGCCAGGACACTGCCGCCAGGCCGCCCATCGTCCAGAAGAAAATCTGGTGCATCTCCTTCTGGTTGACAACCATCAGGAGGGTGATGACGGCGGAGATAAAGAAGTTGACGGCGATACCCGTAAGCAGGAGCGTCTGGGTGGAGTTGCGTCCGCGGATGCGGGCCACCCCCATGATGAGCAGGAGGGTGAGCACAGCCGTCAGCAGTGCCGGCACGGTGATGCCGAACAAGAGGGCATCCCAGCCTAAGATGATGGCGATGGCGGCACCTAACGAAGCTCCGGAGGAGATACCCAGGATATAGGGGTCGCAGATGGGATTGCGGAATATGCTTTGGAAGACGCAGCCGCATATGGCCAGCGCTGCACCCGCCAGCAGACTCATGACGATGCGCGGCAACCGTAACTGCCAGATGACCATGTCGTAATAGGCAGGAACCTCTACGGCGGAGGGAAGATGCAGTCGCTGACGGAAGCTGCCCGCCACCATGTCCCATGGGATGGGAATCACCCCGATGAAGATGGCTGCCACGGCACATGCCAGCAGCAGCATACCTAAAAGAATGGGTAGAACGATATGCCGGCGTTGCGTTTTCATAACCTATTGCGTGATGGCCCCTTCCCGCATGGCCTTCTCGTAGAGCTTGTCCACGTACGCATCGATAAACTGTTTCTTGCGCTGGTTTGTCAGCATCATCCGGGCCGAAGCCTGCTCCTCTTCGGTTTCACTTACCGACCGTTGGTTTTTATAATCCAGAATCACAAGCAGATAATGGTAGTCGTCCACATCTTTCTCCACATATTTGTTGTTAGCCTTGTTGGGGCTGAAATCGAAAGGTACGTCGTTCTGCACATCTTGCAGATAGAGCCAAGTGTCCTCTATCAGATACTCGATGGAATCGCCCAGCATGGTGGCCAGCTCCGCTTTCTCGTTCTGGCGGCGTCCCTCATCAAACAGGATAGCCTTGACGGGTGCTATCAGGCGGGAGTTGCGTGACAGTTTCACATAGTTCACCTTCACAATTTCCTTGTCCACCGTATATTGCTTGCCGAAGGATTTCACGAATTCAGTCATCTCGTTGTCGGTGATGCCGAATTCGGTGCTGTCGGCCACCAGCTTGTCGAAAAAGGCATTCACTAACAGCTGGTTCCGGTATTCATCCATTTGTCGGCGGAAGTTCTTCTCGCGCGGTGAGAGTTTGTTTTCCGCCTCATGGATGATGAGTTGTTCCTTGATCCAGCTGTCCACAAAGTCGTGCACCAGTGCCAGGCTGTCGTCGGTAGAGAGGCCCGTCGGCATGCCGGCGCGTATTTCCGACAGATAGAGCTTATGGTAATAGACCTGCGCCACCACCGGGTCCTTCTCGCGTTTGCAGGCGGAAAGACACAGGACTGCGGACAATAGGATGAGGAGTTTTCTCACGTTATTTTTTCAAGATGGACTTAAACACTTGTTCGTCAACCACCACCGGATATTTGGCTTTCAACTCTTTGAGCCATTGCTTTTCCAGCACATCCTGGTAGCGGTTGATGATGATGGCGCGAATCTCTGAAAGCGGTTTGTATTGGAGGCTGTCGTTGGGTTGGGCCACAGGATATTCGGTCTTCACCGATTCGTAGTAGCGTTCGAGGCCGACGCTGTCCTGAATGGCCGCGTTCCAGACCTTTTGGGCGTTGATTTCATACAGGAGCATGCCGTCGTGGAACTCCTTCACCAGCTCGCGGTATTCGGGGTATTTGTTTGTCAGCTGGGTATTCTCATATTGCAGTATCTTGTCGCCGACTATCTTCTGGAAGATTTGTTCCAGAAAGTCCTCCACGGGTACGTTGAGTTGTGTGCCTTGGAAGCGCGACACGAAACGGGCGAATTCCACGGCGGTGATTTTCTGGTCGGCAAAGGTACACATGGGTTTCAGTTTCCCGATGCCTTTCAGGGAGTCGATAGCCACGCGGGTGGACTGGAAGTAGGATTCCGGCAGATTCTTCTTGAAGAACTTCATGGCTGCCGCCTTTCCTTTCTCGCTATAGTTGTATTCTTTTTTCAGCTTGTTCAGCAGGGATGCTTTGCTCTTCTGGGAGCGTGCGTCGCGGGAGAGTTTGTTTTTCAGCATGAAGCGGGTCTCATCGTTGACCGTGGAATAGATTATGGAGTCCAGGCGCAGGAAATGCCAGCCCAGAAGGGAGGCCACCGGTTCGGAGTGCTGGCCGGGTTTCAGTTTGATGGCGGCGGCCACATAGTCACCAGGACGGCGGTTCGGGGTGAAGGGGTCCATGCGCCCTTGCTTCTCCTTGCTGGCCATATCTTCGCTGTATTTTGCTACAACATCCTCAAAGGAGCTGTTCTTCAGAGCGGTCTGTATCTCCGTCAGTTTTGCCTTGATTTCCGGACGTGCTTCGCCTCTCAGTGCCAGCGAGTCGCTGACGAAGATTTGGGAAATGAAAATCTTGGCCATGGCGGGAACCTTGTCACGCACATAGATCAGGTGGTAGCCGAACTGCGTGCGCACGGGCATCGACACCTGTCCCAGTGGCGTGTTGAAGGCGCCGCTTTCAAAGGGGTAAATCATTTCCATGACGGAGAAGTAGCCCAGGTCGCCCTTGTTCCCGTAGTGGAAACGTTGGGTTTGAGGGTTCACAAAGTCGCGCGCCGACTCATCCTCGGAGTATTTTACGGCAGCCTCGGCGAAGTCCAGGCCGTTGAGGATCTCATTGCGGATTTGGATGGCTTTGTGATACGCGGCCAGTGTGTCTTTGGGTTGGGCCGTGGGCAGGCAGCGCAGCAGGATATGGGAGGCGCGGATTTGGTATTTCGAGCGCTCGTATGCCTCGTTCAACAGCTGGTCGGTGACCTCAGCGTCGGTGAGGTACTGCTGGGCCGACTGGTTCTTGTAGGAGGAAAGCTCGCGTTGGAATGCCACGGAGGTGTCCATCTGCAGGGATTCCGCCTCCTGGACCTTCATCCGGTAATTCGCGTAAAGCTCCAGATATTCGCGCAGGTCCTTCTCGGAGGCCTCGCTGATAAGATTGTTCTTCTGGTAGGCGCTGACAAACTCGCCTTTGGAGATTTTCTCATTCCCCACTTTCAGCAGAATGTCGCTATTGCTTTGAGCAAATAGGTTTCCCATCGCCATAATGGCGATAAAAGATAATGCTAACCTTCTCATTTTCATATTCAAATAATTTCTGTTTAGAATACGTGTTTAAGGCTGCAAAAATACAAAATCATCCCTAAATGGCAATAGTTATGGGAGAAAAGATTTTCAAGGGGTTTCGGAACTATTTTTTCAAATGCAGGCAGTTGGAGAATTCCTTGAAGAAGTCGTAGTTGAGCTCTTGTGAGATTTTGAAGAGCAGCTGTGTGTTGATGTGGTCTTTGGCAAAGATGTTATACAGATTCTCACGGGTGCAGGAGAGTTGGCTGGCCAGCCACGTGACCGTACGGCCCTGTTCTTTGAGCTTTTCCTTGATTCTCTTTCCGATGAAGGGTTTCTTTGTGATTTCCATAATACTGATGTTTTGTTTTCACAACGTAAAAAAGGCGTAAACAATTTCGTTGAAACGTACCGGAAGCGAAAGGCTCTGGAAACCCGCGAAACCAGTAGTACGAAACAATCCACGCCTGAAACGTGAACCTTCGCAGCGTACTCTCGTTTCTAAAATTTTCCAGATTTTATCGCTTCGAGAATAGAGCGGCAGTTCTATTTGGTTACATTTTTCACCATTCTAAAACGGTGCAAAGATACAAAAAAATAATAACTTGTTTTTTTTGCTCGCGAAAACATTTTTTGTACATTTGCGCCCTCAAAAAACAGCATAATGGATAACCGTAAGATTCTTGTCATCTACACGGGCGGCACCATCGGAATGATGATGGATCCCGAGACTCGGGCATTGAGACCGGTTGAATTCGGCAACATACGCCAGCAGCTTCCCATGTTGGACCTGATAGGTGCCGACATCACTTTCCGAGACATGCTTCCGCTGATTGACTCTTCCGACACCAATCCGGATTTCTGGATCCGGTTGGCTGCCATGATTGGCCGCCATTATGATGAATATGACGGCTTCGTGGTGCTGCACGGCACCGACACGATGGCCTACACGGCCTCTGCCTTGAGCTTCCTGCTGGAGAACCTTGCCAAGCCCGTCATCCTTACGGGCTCGCAGCTGCCGTTGGGTGTGATACGCACCGACGGACGCCGCAACATCCTCAACGCTATTGCCATCGCCGCCGAGTATCGGGATAACCGTCCGGTCATTCAGGAGGTGTGCATCTATTTTCAGAACAATCTCTTCCGCGGTAACCGCACCTACAAGGACGATGCCTCGCGGTTCAACGCGTTCATGTCGCCCAACTACCATCATCTGGCAGATGTGAACACCGATATAGAGTTCCATTTTGAGAATATCCATTATGAGGAGGATCCGCAGCCACTCATCGTTCACGATACCATGGACGACCATGTGGCGTTGGTGAAGCTCTATCCCGGCATCCGTCCCGAATATCTGCGTGCGGTGTTCCGCACACCCGGCCTTCGGGCGGTGGTGCTGGAGACCTACGGAGTTGGCAATGCGCCCACCAACCCCGAGTTCGCCCGCATCCTGCAGGAAGCGGTGGACAACGGCGTCATCATCCTCAACGTCACCCAGTGCAAGGGCGGCGGACGGGTGGAGATGGACCGATACCTTACCGGCAAGCGGCTCGCTGACATCGGCATTATCAGCGGCCTTGACATGACCACCGAGGCTGCCGTCACCAAACTCATGTACGTCCTCGGGCAGATTCCCGACCAGGCGGAGGCCAAACTCCGGATGCAAGGGTCGTTGCGGGGCGAGATGACTATGGACAGTTAATTTTCGTTTCACAAAAATTACGACAGCGAATATGACTTTTTTCACCCTACTGAAGCTTTTAGGTTGCCTGGCCCTTTTGATGTATGGTATGAAAACCATGAGTGAGGCACTACAGAAGCTGACGGGCGGCGGCTTGCGTCGTGTGCTCGCCACTATGACCACCAACCGTGTCACTGGCATATTCTCCGGCGCGTTGGTCACCACGGCCATCCAGTCCTCCACGGCTACCACGGTGTTGACAGTAAGCTTTGTCAGTGCCAGCCTGCTAACCCTCGCACAAGCTATCTCCGTCATCATGGGTGCTAACATCGGTACCACAGTCACGGCATGGATTATCGCCCTGTTCGGATTCAACTTCCAGATCAGTGCCCTGGTATTCCCTCTGTTTGCGTTAGGTATTATGCTGTCCTATTCCAAAAGCCCCGGAACAAAGTCTTTCGGCGAGTTCATTTCCGAGATTGAAAGCATCTGCGACAGCTGCTATAACATGGGCAGGGCCATTAACCGCAAGAATAGCCTGCGCGAGGAGTTTACGGCGGATCAGGTGGCGCATCTTAAGCATATCTGGAACCTTTGCGATGAAGCCCTCACGCAAATGGAAATGGTGCTGAACGATGCCGACAACAGGGTGGACCCGCGCGTTTCGCTCAATATCGAGAATGAAATCAACTATTACCGCACCCAGTTGAAGGAAATTAATCTAACGGATGTCAATGAGAAGAAAAACGACTATCAGACGGGCGTGACCTATATGGACATTGTGGGTGATAGCGAGAATTGGGCGACTATGCCATCAATGTGGTGGAGGCCCACACACAGACGAAATTGACCACATAAAAGAGTTTTTTTTAAGGATGCTGCGTTGCGTCCGCCTTTTTTTTAACCTTACCAATCTTTAACCTTATGTCACCCATTGTTGTGGAGATTTGTTGCGGCTCGATTCAATCGGCTGCCAACGCGCGAGCTGCCGGCGCGACCCGTATAGAACTGTGCCAGAATCTGAACCAGGGCGGTACCACCCCCTCGTATGCGACCATTCGCCAGTGCGTGGAGGATCTGCATCTGGATGTCTTTGTGCTGGTGCGTCCCCGACCGGGCGATTTTGTATATAATCGGCTGGAAATCGACAATATGGCGCGCGATGTGCAGGTGTGCAAGGAGTGTGGGGCGGCAGGTGTCGTGGTCGGCTTCCTGCATCCTGACGGGCGCGTGGACAAGGCGTTGACCCGCAGATTTGTGGAGATGGCGGCTCCGCTACCGGTGACCTTTCACCGGGCCTTTGACCGCTGTCCGGATTGGCGGCAGGCTTTGGAGGATGTGATTGACTGCGGCTGCCGGCGCATCCTGACCTCCGGTTGCCAGCCTGCGGCGACGGAAGGTCGTGAAACGTTGAGGTCGATAGTGAACCTCGCCGGCGAGCGTATCACCATTCTGATGGGGGGCGGCGTACGTTCCGAGAATGTGCGTCATCTGCTGGAATATACGGGCGTGCATGAAGTTCATGGCTCCTGTAAGAAACTCATGCCGAACGGGTGCGAGGAGACCGATAGTGCGGAAGTGGTCCGTCTGCTGGAGGTTTGCCGACGGGGATGGGATTGTAATAATATAGTCTAATTTGGAAACAATGGATACGCAAACAAGAACGAAAACCATCACACGCGTTACGGTTGTCGGAGGTGTGTGCAATTTGCTGCTGCTGTTGTTGAAATTTGTGGCGGGCATCGTGGGCCGAAGCGGTGCCATGATTGCCGACGCCATCCACTCACTGTCGGATTTCGTGACCGATGCCGTCGTGTTGCTGTTTGTTCGGATTTCGTCCAAGCCCAGCGACGAATCCCACGATTATGGACACGGGAAGTTTGAGACGCTCTCCACGGGCATCATCGCCATCGTCCTTTTCGCGGTGGCGGCGGGGATTTTGGTGAAAAGTGCCACGGCTATCGCGGCCATCACCCATGGTGAGGTGATTCCCCGTCCGGGACTGATAGCCCTTGTGGCCGCCGCAGTGTCCATAGTGGTGAAAGAAGCCCTTTTTTGGTACACATCCTTGCATGGCAAGCGGATGAACAGTCAGGTGCTGCTGGCCAATGCATGGCACCATCGTTCGGATGCACTCTCCTCCGTGGCCACGCTGTCGGGTGTCGGATTCGCGTACTTTCTGGGCGACAAATGGACCATCATGGATCCTATTGCGGCCATCGTTGTGGGTGCCATGATTCTGAAGGTCTCGTTCAACTTGTTCATTCCGGCCATCAATGAGCTGTTGGAGTGTTCGCTGTCGAAAGAGACGGAGGACAGGATCCTGCAAATCATCACTGAAGATCCTGCGGTTCAGGATCCGCACAATCTGAAAACCCGCAAGGTTGGGAGCCGGACGGCCATTGAGGTCCACATTCGGTTGGATGCGGCTATGACGGTGGCCGAGTCGCACGATATTACGGTGGGGATTGAGAATCGGCTAAAGCGGGAATATGGTCCGGAGACGATGATTATCGTGCATGTGGAGCCGCAGAAGTAGCGGCCTCGCCGAGGGCGGCAGCTCCGAGGATGGCGGCCTCGTTGAGGTTCAGTTCGGAGAAGCGCAACTGTATCCTGTTCTTATATAAAAAGAGCAGATTATCCTCAAAATAGTGTTTTAGAGGTTTCATCAGAGCCTCGCCGGCGCGTGTGGGCCCGCCCATCAGGAAGATGGCTTCCGGGGCTGAGAAGGCGGCGGCATTGGCCAAGGCGATGCCTAACCAGTAGGCGGTAGTGTCGTAGGCGGCCACGGCGATGGGATTGCCGGTGAGGGCGGCCTCGCCCACCATCTGGCAGGTGAGGGTTTGTGCCGCCTCGGCGGTCAGGGGCTGGTGCACGCGGGCGGCGGCGTCCATATAGTTCTGGCAGATGCCGCGGGCGGAGGCGTACATCTCCAGGCAGCCCTTGCGTCCGCATCCGCACAGGCGGCCTTCGGGTTGCACGATGGCGTGTCCGAGTTCGCCGGCAGTGCCGGTGCTGCCATGCAGGATCTGCCGGTTGATGACAATGCCGCTGCCGATGCCTGTGCCCATGGTGATCATGATGAAGTGGCGCAGCTCCTTGGCTCCTCCGTAGATCATCTCGCCGATGGCGGCGGCGTTGGCGTCGTTGTCCAGAGTCACCGGCACATGGAAGCGTTCGCCCAGCACCTCCCGGAAGGGAATGCTCTCCTTGATGTTGAGGTTGGGTGTGTCGGCCTCGATGCTGCCGCTCTGCGGGTTGCCGTTGGGAGCTCCGATGCCGATGCTGCGGATGCTAGGCAGCTTCTGTTCCGCCATCAATTGTTGGATGGTGTCCCCGATAGCGCGCATGTAGTCGGCGGCGGTGTGGTATTCGGTGGTGGGAAGCCGGCGGCGGCGCACCACCTGACCGGAGTCGCTCACCAGCCCGATGTCGGTGTTGGTGCCGCCAATGTCAATGCCGATGGAATAGTGGTTCATAAGGGGTTATCGTTTGATTTTCTGCTTGTTGAGGGCGGCACGGTAGCGTGCGGCGTTATGGGCGTGCTCGGCGGCGCTGGCCGTGAAGTTATGGTAGCCGGAGAAGTCCTCCTTGGCACACATGTAGAGGTAGTTGTGATGGCGGTAGTGGAGCACCGAGTCCATGGTGGAGGCCTCCGGAATGCGGATGGGTCCGGGGGGCAGGCCCTTGTATTTGTAGGTGTTGTAGGGCGATTCCACCTGGAGGTCGCTGTTGAGAATGCGTTGGCGGGCGAAGTCGTGGATGGCGTATTTCACGGTGGGGTCCGACTGCAGCAGCATCCCTTTATGAAGTCTGTTGATGTAGAGGCCGGCGATGATGGCTTTCTCGGAAGGGCGGAAATTCTCCTCTTCCACAATGGAGGCCAGCGTGGCCACTTCCACGGGTGTCAGCCCGATGGAGTCGGCCAGGGCCCTGCGGCGTTCGTTCCAGAAGTGCGTTGTGTAGCTGTATAGTTTGTCGATGAACTCTTCGGGAGTCACATCGTAGAAGATTTCGTAGGTGTTGGGGATGAAGAGGGTGGGGGCGGTGGCCGGGGTCACGTTGTATTTTTGGAGGAAGTCGGGGTCGAGCAGCAGGCCTGCGAGTTCTTTGGGCTCAAAGAAGAAGCGGTTGCCCACGTGGTCTACAAACTGTCGCATGGTGCGGATGTTGTTGAAGGAGAACTTCACGGGGTAATGTTGTCCTGCGCGGAGCATGCGCACCAGGTCGTAGTTGCGCATCCGCGGGGTAATGCTGTATTTTCCGCAGCGCATGGTCTTGAAGCGCATGATTTTGACGGCCAGGCCGAAGGTGTTCTCGTTTTTGAGGATATCATGGTCATCGAAGGCGTCCATCACGTCGGCCAGCGTGGCGTTGCGTGGCACGGTCACAGTGAAGTTCTTCGTGTTTTGGGTGTTGGGTGCGAAGAGGATGTAGTAGGCGGCGGCCACGCCCGCTCCGCCGAGCAGGAACAGGATGATGCCGAGGATAATCAGCGTTTTCTTCATGTGAATCAGCGATAAAGACGAATTTTTAATAATAAAGTAGGAATCCGAAAATGCGGCTGCAAAGGTATTCTTTTTTTCGTTTCCTGCGAGCTGTTGGCCATTAGCCGTTAGCCGTTGGCCGTTGGCTATTAGCTTGTCAATTAAAATGTGCAAATGCAAAAAACTAACGGGAAGATATCATTATAAATCCTCCATTGCCGCGGCGCGAACCTTTTCAGAGTTGGCTCCGTCTTGATAGATAAGCACAACTCGTCCTGTGTAAGATTTTTCACCCTCACTTAATGTCAATTTGATTTTGCCCAATTTGGTTGAAAATGTGCTGTACCATATGTATTTGTCTTCTCTTAATGCGTGCATGATAAGACTATTGTCGTAGTCTCCCACATATCCCGTGAATTTCTCTTTGGATTCTTCCGGCGCTCCATATTTCTCGGTCAGCATTTCTTTAAGATATTCGTAATCGCCATGCAAAGATGTCCAGGTGTCCCTGTCTGGGAACAGCACGGCGATATGGCTAACTGTATTGCAATTTTTTAGCGTAGATACGCCAATATGGCAATTCTTGTATCCAGCGAAATCCCCGGAGAGTATGGACACTCCGTCTTGAGTGTCTTCGTAGTGGAATCCGGCTTTCACCATGGCGTTGGTGTACTCTTGCAGGGTGCCGTCGATGGGCACGCCCTTGAAGGAGAGGTGTTGGGCAAATGTGGCGCCTGCCATCAAGAGGCAGGTAAGGAGTAGGGTTAGGTGTTTTTTCATAATGGTGTGGTTTTATAGCAAATGTGCTTTAAATCATGGTGACAATTATCATTTTATTGTTGAATATATATAGCTTTTCCGGAAAGATTCTTAATGTATTTTTCGGGATTCGTCGTTTTTAAATTTGTACATTCCTGTTTCGTATGAAATGCGACCCAAAACCATCCATTTGTTTAAGTTGTTCTCCTCTGCCCACTGGCTATATTTTTTTTCTATCAGCCATGGTTTGTTGAGTTGAACTTGAGGAATGGTTGTGGATTTCCACAGTGTTTCAGGAATAAGGTGGTTGCATGCAAACATGTTGGCTTCTTGTTCCTCCTTTGTATCTTCCATTAAATTAATAAATCTCTTTTCGGTTTCCGATACATGAAGCACCAAATGGCCAATTTCATGCATCACCGCAAAAGCGAAATTGTCTATTCTGTCGTATCGCTTGGTGACAACAATCGACGGGGTTCCGTCCGTATCTAAAAACGAATAACCATCAATACTTGCTTTATCGACTTTTTCCACGACACAAAACCTTATCCCATTGTCTGACAATATTTTCCGAGTGCATTCGATGACATTTATATTTTTATTAAAAACGTCTGCCAATTGTTGTATATAACTAGTGTTTTCAGGATTATACGACTGATTTGTTTGTTGTTGGCGAGCGGCATATTTGGCGAGAACTTCCCAAGTGAATATAGCCCGTTGGTCTGTGCCTGATTTTTCTGATTTGCGGAATTTTCCCAAATTATATTTCAGTTCAGCTGGTTTGGGTAAGAGCAATTGGTTGATGATAAAATTCATTCTCTCGACACACGATGAAAAGGCTACACCAATTCGCTTAAATATCAAATTGATGTTGATCATTCCGTTGTATTCGTTCAATAATAATTGTGCTTTTTGTTCCTCAATGCTGCGCTTTTTTATGACTTCGCAGTCATACTCGTATTCTGCTTGCAACTTCATCCAGAATTTCGCATTAATGCCGAGCTCTCGTTCAAGGTCGTCGGCAACTTTCGGGGAAATGGCACGCTTGCCTTTTATGAGCTCGCTCAAATGGGTGGCTTGCATACCAATGGCTTTGGCAAAATCCTTTTGCTTGATGTTGCGCGCTTCAAGTTCGGCTTTAATGGTCGCTCCAGGTGCGACAGCCATAAAGGGTACTATTTTATTTTTTTCTTCCATAATGGGACTCGTTTAATTCTAACAATACTATTTTAATGCCTCCGTCAAATTCTTCGAAAATTAATCGTTCTACACGTCCGTTTTGTATCCTTACAGAACTTTGTCCAGAACGATCATATTTGAGCTTCTCGTAATGCAAAGAGCTAAATTGTTTTAATTCATTTGCGTTTTCTACCGACAGCAAACGATTGTAAACAGATACTAAAGCCGTACAGAAGCCTTTATCCTTAGACAACCTCTTATATTTATTGTTTTTGCCATATTCTATCAATTCTTTTAAATCATCATCCGCAAAATCAACAATCATAATCGATATTTTTTTGAGTGTACAAAAATACAAAAAAAATTACCATATTGTGGTAATTTTTGTAAAAAAAGTTTGTAGATAAATAAAATATTGAATTTCAGTAAATTAATAGTCCTAAATCAGATTGGCTAAGAGAGAAGCAGCCTAGATGTATGTGTGAGGCCTTTAAATGGGCCTTCCTCTTTTTGCTTCTATTAAATCAGGTACATGATCAATCCGAGTGTAAGTATTGTATTCCTTTGGTGGAGCATAATGCTCATTTAGCAGTTTACTAACCTCGTCTAAAGTTAATTCTCCCTTGATATTCTTTTCAGCCAGTTCAATAAGGTAGTCTGAAACCTGCAAACCATCCACTGCTTGTAATCCGATACCGATGCTCCAGTTTTGTGCACGTTCCTTTTGCTCTGGTGTCCCGTTTTGGATGTATCCATCAATTAGTTTTTGCTGTTTCATTTTAAGTCTTGAAATGGTGTCTATTCTTTTTTTTAAATTCAACTACAAATATAAAAAATATTTTCAAATGGTTATGTGTTCCCTATAAAACTTTATTATATCTTTACGATTTATTGTTTTTATAGGAGAAAACTTTGCAATTGCTAACAGCCTAATGGCTCACACCGATCCTTCCGCACCACGCGATCGCGCATGAGAGATGGACTGGTGAAATTGCGGGCTATGTTTTGGACAAGTTCACGGTAATTGTCGGTTCCATCATCTTTTTTGTGGTAATAAGGCTTGATAGAGTTTGTCCCCACAGCCGAAAATTACAATATAATATCTCACTGTATTTCAACACCTTATAATTTACTCATATTTACTACTGACGAAATTTATTACTTTTAGTGATTTTCGTCAATATCTTTTTGTATTTTTGCAAAAAAATTACTTATATGGTTGAACGGGGAAAATATTTGTCAAAACTCATCGCATTGCGAGACCAACACATTATTAAAGTTGTAACCGGCATACGCCGTTGTGGGAAATCAACGCTATTGCAAATGTTCCGTGGCTGGCTTGGAGATAATGGTGTGGCAGATGAAAACATAGTGTCACTCAACTTTGAAGAGCGCGAAAGCCAAAGGTTCGCAACTTGGGAGAATATTTATGATTTTATCATACAAAATATCCATGCAGACAAGATGAACTACGTCTTTTTGGATGAGGTGCAAATGATACCGCATTTTGAAAGGCTTGTGGACGCGTTGTTTGTCAAGCCAAATGTGGACTTGTATATCACAGGATCTAATGCCTATATGCTATCAAGCGAATTAGGAACACTGCTTTCCGGACGGTACATAGCCATCAATTTGCAGCCTTTTTCGTTTTCGGAATACGTATGTGCTTTCCCGGAAGATACAAACTCAGACCGTCTGTTCCGCCAATATATAAATTCTTCATCCTTTCCCGAAGCGGTAAATTTATCATTGAATTCTCCCGAAATGGCAAATGAATATCTTAAATCGCTCTACGAAACGGTTGTGGTAAAGGACATTGTGAAACGAAACAATTTAAGGAAGTTTGACACATTGAAACAAGTGTTGAACTTCTTGTTTGACAGTGTGGGAAGTGTAGTATCTCCCAACAATATCACGGACGTGCTTCGCAAGAACGTCACAGAAAAACTGTCGCACAATACGGTACTGAAATATCTGCAGTACTTCACCGAATCATATTTGATATACCCTGTGAGGTTGTACAATATAAAGGGCAAACGACTTCTACAAAGCAATTACAAATATTATGTGGTGGATCTGGGACTGAAAAGCATATTGCAAAGCAATGCGTACGATGCTGATTTGGGGCACAAATTGGAAAATGTGGTTTATTTGGAACTCTTGTCGCGGGGTGGTGAAGTGTTCGCAGGACGGACAGACAATGGCGAAGTGGATTTCGTGGTTCAAAAATACGATGGTCAAAAGGAATATTATCAAGTTGCCTATACCGTTAGTGACGAAAAGACCTTAAACAGAGAACTTTCGTCATTAAGGAAGATTCGTGATTCTTACCCCAAATACCTGCTTACAATGGATTTTGACAACAGTGATATTGACGGCATAAAGAAAACCAATGTAATTGACTGGTTGCTGAATTCATGATAGAGTTGCCCATTTCTCGCATTATGGGAACTTGCCGAAATCATGGTGCGTCGTTAAACTTGGTGATATTGGTAAATAGCAAGCAGGAGGCACGAAGCGTGCAGAACGGCAGCTAACGACCCACGACAACCGCAGCGGGCACGCCGGAGGTGTGCCGTGCTTGGCAGGGGTGGCACGACGCCTACCCCGGACCCCGCCAGGGGTCAAAGCTTGGTAGGACAACGGTGGCGCGTGCTGCCCCACCCGCGGCGCGAGGGCTGTCGGGTGCTTGCCTCAGCCCCACACTGCGCTCCCTTCGGTCGTTTGTGCGGGGTTACTGGGAAGGTGTCCCTTTGGGACACAGTCTGTGTGGTAAATCAACATATTCGCGATTGTGTGCGTGTGTCGCACCCCAGCGGGGTGCGGGGCTGCGTAGGGTTGGGAATGCGGGGAGGGAGAATGTCGCACGCCGTAGGTGTGCGGGCGACATTGTTGTTGGTATGCAGGGACAGGGTGAAAATGGGTGGTGCGGAGCAAGGGGAGAGCGTGTTATGGAGTTAAAATTAATCCAATGATTCAGGTTCTTCGTCATCAATGCTTTCAGACGCAGTTGCATCAAAAGCCAAAAACACTTCCAAAAATGCTGTTTCGCGGAAGAAATAATTAGGGTCGTCGGTGAGTTTGTCTTCCATAAAGTGGAAACCCCAATTGGCGTATTCTTCCATGGTTTGCATCAGCATATCTACCGCTTTGCGTGAAGTCATTTCGCCTTTTTCCAAAGCGATGAAATCAATGTCAGTGCGGGCAACAAGTGCGGTGAAAATGTACTCGCGAAGTTTTGGGTAGGCTTTCCGTCCTTTGACAGAATCCAGATTGCCCCAATACTGGATGGGCTGGCCGAAAATCTTGCGTTTCTGTGTGTCTTCGATGAGCGGTCTTCTTTGGTTGAAATAAAGTCCAATAAAAAAGGCTACAATGAAAATTTCATAACCGCCTCCAAAAACCTTTCCTCTATCTTCGCGTAAAGATGTTGCACCGCGACCGTAGTCGCAAAAATTTTTGATGATGCTGTCTTCGTATCTTTTTTCCCATTGTGGGTTCCGACTTGCCCACAAATCATATATCTTTTCTGCTGCCATAGTTCGTTATCTTACTTGTTTAATAACTGTTTGAATGGTTGACAAATCCTTGTCATTGAACGGCTCGACTTTCTCAATTCGATAAACAGAACATGAAAGATTGTTGATGGTGTCAAAATCCAACGCCTTTTGTCCTGTGGCCTTGTCGATATTGAGCAAGTCTTTCGTGACGATAACGCATTGCTTGTCAATGGTATCTATCACATTGTAGAATGTATCTTCCTTGAAACCGCCGAATGAAGATGTCGGTGCATCAAAAATCAATGGGTAGTCTTGTTCACGTTTCAAGGTAGTGATTCGTGAGATAGCGAACAGCACCGACATATACATTGTTGTCTTCAGGGCACCATTCGGATTTTCAATTCGAGTACCGTTGTCGCTGTAAAGTTCAATTCGCGCGGAATAGTTGAAGGTTTTTCTGATACGGATTATCCCGTAAAAATCGTTTTTGTTCAGCTTTTGTAAATACTTGTTCGATTCTGTTTCAAGCATTTGCAGGAAATTGTTGATATTCTGCTCTTTTGCATTTGCGAATGCTTTGGTTATTCGCTCAAATGCAATGTGAACACGCTGATAGACCTGTGTCATTGAGTTTGTCGGCTCAAGTTGCGACAGTTTTTCTTGTATAATTTCGCATCGCTCAAATTAAAAATCAATATTACTTTTGCATAATTATTACGCTCTCACGCAATGAATTGATATTTGGACTATGTATTGTTTTTCTTCTTTTTATATTTCGAAGTACACCTATCTCTAATAATTTCCAACCGGCTAATTTTGAAATATCTGCAATAATCAAATCTACTGGAATTTCTTTATCTGCGTATGCAGAATTTGAAACGACAAACCATAATTGTGCACTTTTTTCGGCTTTATTATAAAGTAGTTTTAATACATTTATCATATCTTCAAAATATGCTTGTATCATTAATGGTATGCGTTTGTGCATCAAATCAGTCTCATGATTATATAAATATTTCATACAATTTTTATATATATATCCAAAATCAGAGTTTATAGGTGTTTCCCATTTTGCTTGAATATGCGATCTTATTGTTTTCAATCTCAATTTATACAAATCATCCATATTTTTGACAAATTGTCCAAGAAATAATTCTGGTCTATAAATATCTGTATAATCAAATGTATTCAAGTAGGGAGGTGATGTTATGCATAGTTTAAATTTATCAAATTCCTTTTCTGACAGGACTATTCTAGCGTCACCATTATATATTTTAGGAGGCGATGATTTTATTGGATATTGCATAATATCATCTATTATCATATAAGAGATGTCTTTAAATGACAACATAAATGATTCTTTACCATAATTATGTTTTTGCCAGCCATCTCTGTATCTTAAACATTTTCCATCTCTTGTAGCGTTGCAATTTTTCATTGCAGCTATTATTAAAGCTAGTTTGTGTATTTGTTTAACGTCTTGAGAGATTATTTTATTTAAACAATCCCATCCTCCAGCAAAAGAATCCAATATTTCGTCATTAAATAGCCATTTCTCGTTTTTTTCAGTTTTTGAAAATGTCGAAAAACCTTTCAAACAAGAATTGCTACCCTTTTCTATCCCTTCAACAATGCGATTTAAACTGTCTTTATATGTTTTTTCATTGATGTTCTTAACCTTTGATGATGATAAAAAAGCCGTAAATGGATTGACTTCAACACCAATAGATTTAAATCCTAATAATGATGATGTTAGTGTTGTAGTGCCACTACCGTTGAAGGGATCAATAATAATATCATTATTATGTATTCCGCAAGATTCTATTGCTTTTTCAACTAACGATGGGGAAAACCCTTCTTTATAATAATACCAACGA
>JAIKYR010000012.1 GCA_024682995.1 Bacteroidales bacterium
CTGAACAACTATCTGATTCCGATTTGCGGCATTGAAGGAGGCGCGTGGGCCACGTTGGGATCTAATGTTATCTATTACATCCTGTTATTGCTGTACGTCAAGTGGCGGGTGGGCACCTATCCGTTCTCTATGGGTCAGCTCAAAGTGTTGGCGGTGGGCTTGTTGATGGTGGCCCTGAACTATCTGATGGTTTTAGCCGCCGGAAAGATTGTGCCGGAGCCTACATTAGCCTTCCGTGTCGGGGAGGCGGTGGTGCGCACGGGCATTGTGTCGCTGGCTGGCCTGCTGGCGGTCTATTACGGGAAGGTCTCTGCGGATGTGAACCGGCTGATAAGGAAAGGTGTGAGGAAGGTGAAGAGGAAAAGGACTCAATAATCAGCAGTAATTATATGATATAGCTGTAGCTGTTGGTGTTCCCAGCCATCCGTGGCTTGGCTTGGATGACATGACTTTGTTGGAGAAATTGGGAGGATATAGAAAAGACAGGGAGACGGGGAAAGTGGGTTTTACTGTAGCAGGACTACTGATGTTTGGGAAATACGACTCAATCACAGACAATGCATGTACCCCTGATTTCTTTCCCGATTATCAAGAATGGCTGGATGACGATCCTGATGCGCGGTGGTCAACAAGAATTTATCCAGATGGGACATGGGAAGCCAATCTTTTCCAGTATTATCGGAGAGTGTTGCCCAGGCTTCAAAACTTTTTGCCTAATCCTTTCAAGCTAGAAGGTAATATACGCAAAGAGGAGACGTCGGCTCGTGTTGCTGTTCGTGAAGCATTTATCAATTTGTGCATACATGCTGATTTTACGGTGAATGCGAATTTGCTTGTAAAGCATGTCAAGAACAAATTTGTTTTTTCCAATCCTGGAACTATGCTTATCACCAAAGCCCAGTATTACAAGGGAGGGCAGAGTGTATGTCGGAATAAATCCTTGCAAAAGATGTTTATGATGTTGGGAGCAGCCGAAAAAGCCGGTAGTGGGGTGGACAAGATTTTAAAAGGATGGAATGACGCTAATTGGCGAACTCCGTATATAGATACAACCTGCCGTCCCGATATTGTCAACTTATATCTGCCAATGGTATCATTGCTTGATATGGACGTCAAGAATGGTTTGACAGGTATCTTGGGAAAGGAGATTGTTCATATCGAACATAACAGATTACTTACTTTGGCTCTTGCCTACACGGAAGGATATATCACCAATGAGCGATTAAGGTACGCTTTGAATATGCACAAGGCGGATATCTATCTTTTATTAAAGGACTTGTGTAACAAAAACTATCTACGGGCTGAAGGACATGGTAGGGGAACAAAGTATTGTCTTCCGATAGAAAATGTTGGAAGTATGGGAAGTATGGGAAGTAATATGGGAAGTAATGTAGGAAGTATGGGAAGTAATGTAGGAAGTATGGGAAGTAATATAAAGAAGAGGATGAGTAAGGAAGAAATACGTGAGGAAATTATGATTACTTGTTCAGATTGGGTATCTCTTGATTATATTGCTGCAACTATAAAGAGGAATTCAGGTTATCTATTGGACTATATAATCCCTTCCATGTTAGAAGACGGATTGATTGAGCGCATGTATCCAAAAGTGCCAAGACATCCTAAACAAAAATATAGAGCCAGACAGAAGTGATTTGTGTTGAAGAGGGTTCTGCAGATAGCCGAATTTTTGAAAGCTCATAAATTTGTTTGTGCCTCGGCGAGAGGTGAATTTGCCTGCTTTGGTACTTGAATTAAAGTACAATACTACAGTTGAAACTGCCATCAACCAGATAAAAGCCAAACATTACACCAACTCTCTTGTGGACTATGTGGGGGAGGTGGTTTTGGTAGGTGTGAATTATGACAAACGTACTAAGAATCACCAGTGTAGCATTGAGCGGGTTATGAAGGGGTCCCAGACTTTGGGTAGGAATGTCCCTGAAAAAGACCTAGAAAAAGACCTAGAAAAAGACCTAGAAAAACTGACGGACAATCAGAGGAAGATTCTGGCAATCATGAAGGAAAATCCGTATGTTACTCAGAGTGAATTAAGTTCACTGATTGGCATTAATTCCAAAAACATACGCAATAATATAGCGAAACTAAAATCTACTGGCCGCCTCACCCGCGTCGGTCCCGACAAGGGCGGCTGGTGGAAGGTGGTGGAAACGGGAAATTGAAAATTGCAAAAGGAAAAAAGTCGTAACGAAAAAATGCGTAATAGGGGATGGGTGATAGATAATGAGGATGTTGCCAACTGCCACATCAAAAATCGGCCAACTGCCATATCAAAATTTATTGAAGATACCAGGTTTTTAGAAATTATTCGTATCTTTATCACTTGGCACGGGGATTACAATGGTAAGGATGCGATTGAATCAAGAGTAGGGTCTGGTGATTTTTCCAAAACTGCTTATGATGATGGCCTCCACATACCTCCTTCATTTGATAAACGAATAATATATCTGCCATTGTCCGGTTGCAGGATAAATAAGGATTATCGCAGTGCAGTTGCGATTGAAATGATGCGGAAAAAATCTGTCAAATAGAAGTCACAAAAGTTGTATCTTTGCAGCGGTAAAAACCTCCTTGAATTATCAGAGGCTGACGCGAAGAAAAAAAGAAAATAGAAAAAATAATAATATGGGAAAAAATAAAACGGTTTATGTCGGCATGAGTGCGGACATGATTCATCCAGGGCACCTTAACATTATTAAGGAGGCTGCAAAATTAGGAACGGTAACAGTAGGTGTGTTGACAGACGCTGCTATTGCCAGTTACAAAAGGTTGCCGTATCTTACGTATGAGCAACGTGCCGAAATAGTGTCCAATATCAAAGGGGTTGATAAAGTTGTTCCGCAAACGACGCTGGATTATGTCCCGAATTTACGTGAATTAAAACCTGATTTTGTAGTTCACGGAGATGATTGGAAAGAGGGTGTGCAGGCTAAAACTCGTCAACGGATTATTGAAGCAATGGCTGAATGGGGTGGTAAGGTGATTGATATTCCATACACCCAAGGAATATCTTCTACTGCCATGAATCAGCACCTTAAAGAGATTGGTACCACTCCTGAAATTCGTCTCAAAAGACTTCGCCGTCTCATTAACGCTAAGAAAATTGTTCGTATTTTGGAATCCCACAACGGACTTACTGGTTTGATTATTGAGAACACCTTTGTTGAAGTGAACGGTGTAAAGCAAGAATTTGACGGCATGTGGGCCAGTTCCTTGACCGATTCCACTTCTAAAGGGAAACCCGATATCGAAGCGGTGGATATCACAACACGCCTTCATGATTTGAATGATGCGCTGGAAGTGACCACAAAACCTATCATTTTCGATGGTGACACGGGTGGAAAGATCGAGCATTTTGTTTTTACCGTAAGAACATTGGAGAGATTAGGTATTTCTGCTGTCATTATTGAGGATAAAGTGGGGCTGAAACAGAACTCCTTGTTCGGAACGGATGCTGTTCAAACACAAGACACCATTGAAGGATTCTGTTCCAAAATCAAAGCCGGCAAAAACGCACAAATCACGGAGGATTTCATGGTTATCTCCAGAATTGAGTCTTTGATTGCTGGAAAACCTGTGGATGACGCCCTCGAACGGGCATTTGCATACGTGGCCGCTGGTGCGGACGGTGTCATGATTCACAGCAAAAACAAAGATGGGCAGGATATCAAGGAGTTCTGTACGAGGTTCCGTCAACAAAATACAACAACGCCGATAATTGCAGTTCCAACCACATACAATCAGTTTACAGAAGATGAATTGGCTTCTTGGGGCATCAATGTGGTTATCTATGCCAACCACATGCTCAGAAGTGCCTATCCCGCCATGGTCAATTGCGCGAAGTCCATCTTGTCTCATCAACGGAGTTTGGAGGCTTCCGAAGAATATTGTATGCCCATCAAGGAAATTCTTGAACTCATTCCTGGAACTAAAAAGAAATAACCATGCTGAGTCCAAAATTTTTCATTGACACCTTAGGTAATAACGGCATTAACTTCTTTGCGGGAGTACCTGATTCATTGTTGAAAAACATCTGTGCCTATATTGCTGATAACTTGGATGATAAACACAATATCATTACAGCCAACGAGGGTGCGGCCGTTGCTTTAGCTGCTGGATATCATTTGGCCACAGGAAAAGTAGGTTGTGTCTATATGCAGAACTCCGGTGAGGGCAATGCAGTCAATCCGCTAGCTTCCTTGACAGACAAAGAGGTCTATCACATTCCTGTGCTGCTGTTAATCGGTTGGCGCGGCCGTCCTGGCATCCACGATGAACCGCAACATGTCAAACAGGGGAAAATCACCACGGGTTTGCTGAACGTATTGGGCATCAACTACGAAGTTCTCAATAAAGAAGAAGATTTCGCCAAACGGCAGATTGACAAAGCTATCAATAGCATCCGAACCACAGGTGAAGCATTCGCGTTGGTTGTCGAAAAAGACACGTTTGACAGTTATACGCTCCAAAATGTCGTCAAAAACGATTTGACCTTGGCTCGTGAGGAAGCTGTGCAGATGGTGGCTAAATCACTGGGAGAAAACGATGTGGTTGTCTCCACCACAGGGATGATTTCCAGAGAGCTCTTCGAATATCGTGAAGCGGCCGGAGAAGGCCATCACCGCGATTTCCTGACTGTCGGCTCGATGGGACATGCTTCGCAGATTGCCCTCGGCATCGCTCTGCAAAAACCTGATCGCAACATTTTCTGCTTCGAAGGCGACGGTGCCGTCCTCATGCATACGGGGTCCATGGCTGTCACCGCGTCCAAAAAGCCCGGCAATTTCTATCACGTAGTGTTCAACAACGGGGCGCACGATTCTGTCGGCGGCCAACCCACAGTGGCATTGGACATCGATTTGCCGGCCATCGCCAAGGCGGTAGGGTATCTTTCCGTTTTCTCTATTGACAATGAGAACGATTTGGCGCAGTTGCTTCCGAAAATCACCTCTTTCCCCGCTCCCGTTTTTCTTGAAATCAAGGTCAAGAAAGGCAACCGCAAAGACTTGGGCCGCCCGACTACCACGCCGATCCAGAACAAGGAAGCGCTGATGGACTTTCTCCGCAAATAACGCTATGCCAAAAACCGATAACCGATGATACTGAATAGGATGACGAAGCAAAAGATACTGGCAGGGGCTCAAAATATAGAGTTGGCACTGAAGGAGATAAACAGTCGGAACTATATGCTGGTTTGCGATTCATCATTCCCGTTTCTTCCGATAAAGGATATGTTCCGTACAGATGTGTTCTTCAACCAGTTTTCATCCAATCCGTTGTATGAAGATGTGTGCAAGGGGGTGGAACTGTTCAATGCCAACCGTTGTGACACCATCGTGGCGGTAGGAGGCGGAAGCACCATCGATGTGGCCAAATGTATCAAACTTTACTGCAAGATGGATCCTGACCGGAATTATCTTCAGCAGGAATATACAGATAGCGGGATACCGCTCATCGCTGTGCCCACGACAGCCGGTACGGGGAGCGAAAGCACCCGCTATGCCGTCATCTATTTTGAAGGCAAAAAGCAGTCGGTGACCCATGATAGCATTATTCCCAACTATGCCATTCTGGAACCGAAGCTTCTCAAGTCATTGCCGCTTTACCAAAAGAAATGCACCATGTTGGATGCGCTTTGTCAGGGAATTGAGTCGATGTGGAGTGTGAACAGCACAGAGGAAAGTATGATTTTCAGCAAGATTGCCATTGATTTGATTATGCAACATTGGCATGGGTATATCGAGGAGAACAGCGAAGAAGATGCCGAATTCATCATGCAGGCTGCCAACTATGCGGGCAGGGCCATCAACATCACTCAAACCACCGCACCTCATGCGATGAGCTATAAACTTACTTCCATGTATGCTTTGCCGCACGGGCATGCTGTTGCGCTTTGTCTGCCTGAGGTTTGGATGTATATGTTGGAACATCCTGAAAAATGCATTGATCCAAGAGGCAAAGAACATTTGGAATTTATTTTCGAGTGGTTGGGGAAAATCATGGGCTGCGACTCGCCTTATAAAGGTTTAATGATGTTTCGTGCTATGATTTTCTCTTTGGACATGCCTAAACCTGAAAGCAAGAATCGCGACGCAGAACTGGATATCCTTACCAAGTCTGTTAATCCAGAGCGGTTAAAGAATAATCCTGTGGCACTAGATGATTTTGTAATACATTGTATTTACAATAAAATAGTACTATGAAAGAACTATCCATTGCAGAATTAAAACAACTTCAACTTGAAATTCTGTTGGTTATAGATGAGTTTTGCAGAAAGAATAGGATTGAATACTTCCTTGATTTTGGTTCTGCACTCGGTGCTGTTCGTCACGGTGGATATATCCCATGGGACGATGACATTGACATTGGCATGACACGTTCTAATTACGAACGTTTTGTTCATTCCTTTAATGGTTATAAAAATCATTTACAACTCTTCGCTCCCGAACTTGATTTGGATTACTATGCGACGTATGCGAATGTATGTGACAAGAGAACCTTATTGAATGAAGGTGCAAATGGACACCGAGGTTTTGAGATGGGTGTTAAAATTGATGTGTTCCCTATAGATGGTACCTCTTCTAACATGAAATTGTGTCTCCAACAACACAAATTCTTACGCATAATAATAAATATTATGTCAAGGAAACGAAGAATAATGTCTGATGTTTGGAAAGTTGATAAAATTAAATTTTGTACTTGTTTAATTGTTCGTATTTTTACTTTTTTTGTTAGTTACCGAAATATGCAACGACTAGTTCGGTATCTTGCATTAAAACATTCATTTGAAAATAGTAAATATGCTGGCGATATTGTTAATCCTGCATATAGTAAACCTGCAATATGTTGCCGAGAAGTATTTGAAGAATGTATGGATATTTTATTTGAGGGTAATAATGTTAGAATTCTTAAACGGTATGACGATTATTTGAAAGCCATCTATGGAGACTATATGCAACTCCCTCCTGAGTCTGAACGGGTAGGTCATCATGGTTTCACTGCTTATTGGAAAGACTGATTATGAAAAAAATACTGCTTGTTTTTGGCACACGGCCAGAGGCCATTAAAATGTGCCCGTTGGTAAAAGAATTTCAGAAATATCCAGCTGAAATAGAAACAGTTGTATGCGTTACCGGTCAACATCGGGAAATGTTGGATCAGGTGCTGCATATTTTTGATGTTGTGCCAGATTTTGATCTTAATATTATGAAGCAAGGTCAAGATCTTTATGATGTCACCTATCGCGTTCTGACAGGAATGAGAGATATTTTACAAAATGTCAAACCCGATGTGGTTTTGGTTCATGGTGATACCACAACTTCCATGGCAGCAGCACTGGCATCGTTCTATCAGCAGATTCCGGTTGGACATGTGGAAGCTGGTCTTCGGACGCACAATTTATATAGTCCTTGGCCTGAAGAATTGAATAGACAAGTCACAGGTAGAATTGCAATGTTCAACTTCTCTCCAACCAAGCTCAGTCATGACAATTTGGTTGCCGAAAATGTCCCTGAGAATCATATTTATATTACAGGAAATACGGTTATTGATGCCTTGCATGTTGTTGTAAACAAAATCAAAAGCAGTCCTCAAGTTTCATCTGAATTATCTCAATTGCTGCTCAAGTCGGGATATGACACCGAGAGATTATCCAATGGTAAAAAATTAGTTCTTATCACGGGACATCGTAGAGAAAACTTCGGCGAAGGCTTCATCAATATGTGTACTGCCATCAAGGATTTAACGAAAAAGTATCCAGAAGTCGATTTTGTTTACCCTATGCATCTGAATCCGAACGTGCGTAGGCCTATTCATGAGGTATTTGGTGAAGATTTAAGTCATCTTGACAATATGTTTTTCATCGAACCTTTGGAATATTTAAGTTTTGTGTTCTTGATGGACAAGTCATATCTTGTTTTAACCGACAGTGGTGGTATTCAGGAAGAGGCACCCGGATTAGGAAAACCCGTACTTGTTATGCGTGACACTACTGAACGTCCAGAAGCCGTTGAAGCTGGGACGGTGAAATTAGTGGGAACTGATTATTCTTTAATCGTAAGTGAAACAACACGATTACTTAATGATTCCACGTATTATAATAGTATGTCACAGGCCGTTAATCCTTATGGGGATGGTCATGCTTGTGAAAGAATAGTGAATATTTTAAAACAAACGCTATGATTCCCAAAATCATCCATTATTGTTGGTTCGGAGGAAATCCATTGCCCGAATTGGCCATTAAATGTATAGAAAGTTGGAAAAAATTCTGTCCAGACTATGAAATCATGGAATGGAATGAGAAGAACTTTGATTTGCATTATAATGACTACGTTTGGGAGGCCTATCAGGCAAGAAAATGGGCTTTCATTACAGATGTTGTCAGATTGTATGCACTGACACAATATGGTGGGGTTTATATGGATACCGATGTGGAAGTGATTAAGCCATTAGACCCATATCTTGATCATGTAGCTTTTAGTGGTTATGAAAATGAACATGAAATACCCACAGGTATCATGGCTAGTGAAAAAGGAGGAAAATGGGCGATGGACAACCTGCATTATTATGACAACAAACATTTTTTAAATCAAGACGGAACTTTTGATATGACAACAAATGTTGTTACTCTTACGAATTATATGCTTCCTCTTGGTTTGAAACAAAATAACACGTATCAGGATTTTCCCGGATTAATAACCTTCTATCCCAAAGATTTTTTCTGCCCAAAATCATATTTGGACGGAAAGATTTATCTGACAGAAAACACGGTCACAATACATCATTTTGCGGGCAGCTGGCGCTCCACATCAAGCAAAATCAAACATAAGATTATGAAATTATTGGGACCTAGAATTTGTGGATGGTGGGAGAGTATGAAACAAACTGTCAGAAGCAAGTAGGATTATTCCCCTCTCTCCCCCCCCTTCGTCACATTCCACCGGAACTGGATCAGCTTCCAGCCGCGATTGCTTCTATGAGGTTCCGTTTGGCGCGTCCGCCCTCGCGAGCCTTAGTCCGCTGTTGCCGTCAATAATTGCTTTGGCGATTACTTCAAAAACGACAACACCATCTCGGGAGTGAAATCAACTTTAATGACAGTACAGAGCCCGTGGCCCATGTCTTTCACGGAGGCTCCGAGTAACCACACCTCATCGTCAATAATCAGGTAGCGGTCGTGGATGTGTAGTGAAAGCTGGATTTTCTTGATCTCTGCATTCTGCTCGTTATGTTTCTCAAAGTCCAATTCCGTCTGCTTGCTGAAGCGGGTATGGACAGTACATTCAACGCCAGCGGCTCGCTTGTCGAGCAAGAACAGGGTGCGCTCATCAACAAAGTTGTCAATAAGGATAATTCGGTGCTTTGCACGTCTCACCAGGCTGCTTAAGAAAGAGTAGGCATCCCAAACGCAGCCTGTGCCAAACAATTCTTCGGTTATTATTGCGGGCGAAAGTTCCTCAATCTTGTCTAACACCACGTCAAGTTTCTTGTCCGTTTCTATCTGCTTTCGTTCCAATGCGCCTACGCGTTGAAATAGTCCGGCGTTGGAGGTGATAAAACGGCGCATCGCCACAAAGGCATCCATAATTCTCACGCTCGCTTCTTCTGCCACATCAGAATGAAGCACGGCACTTAACTGTGCGACACCTTGCTCTGTAAAAGCATAAGGGCATCTTCTCGCCCCCATCTTCAATGCATCAATCTCTTCCTGTGAGTAAATATTGGAGGTCACAATTTGTGACTTCCAATGCTCAAACTCTTCCTTCGTCAACTGAAACATAAATCGCTCAGGGAAGCGTCTGATGTTACGTTTTACGGCCTGATTTAACGCCTTTGTTGCCACATGATATAGAATGGCCAAATCCCTATCCAGCATCACTTGGACGCCTCGGACCATAAATATTCTGGCTTGTATCTCTGCAAGCGATACAGGCTGATTGTCGTGAAGCACAACGGCTTTTGTTTCATTTGTTCGATTTTCTTTCATAGCGCAAAAGTATAATTTTAATTTTATATAAAAAAGATTTTTCTATATAAAAAATTAACTTTTGCTTCAAACTAATGTAGTCAACAGCTGACAACAAACTATTTCCCCACCAACACCCTCGTCACATTCCACCGGAACTGGATCAGTTTCCAGCCGCGATTGCTTCTATGAGGTTCCGTTTGGCGCGTCCGCCCTCGCGAGCCTTAGTCCGCTGTTGCCGTCAATAATTGCTTCGGCGATTACTTCAAAAACGACAACACCATCTCGGGAGTGAAATCAACTTTAATGACAGTACAGAGCCCGTGGCCCATGTCTTTCACGGAGGCTCCGAGTAACCACACCTCATCGTCAATAATCAGGTAGCGGTCATGAATATGCAGTGGAAGCTGGATCTTCCTGATTTCGGCATTTTGCTTGTTATGTTTCTCAAAGTCCAATTCCGTCTGCTTGCTGAAGCGGGTATGGATAGTGCATTCAACGCCAGCGGCTCGTTTGTCAAGCAAGAGCAACGTGCGCTCATCCACGAAGTTGTCAATAAGGATAATTCGGTGCTTTGCACGTCTCACCAGGTCGCTCAAGAAGGTGTAGGCATCCCACACGCAGCCTGTGCCAAACAATTCTTCGGTTATTATTGCGGGCGAAAGTTCCTCAATCTTGTCTAACACCACGTCAAGTTTCTTGTCCGTTTCTATCTGCTTTCGTTCCAATGCGCCTACGCGTTGAAACAGTCCGGCGTTGGCGGTGATAAAACGGCGCATCGCCACAAAGGCACGCATGATGGAGATACTCACGTCGGCAGCTCTTTGGCTCTTGAGCACGGTGGCCAGCATGGCAACGCCCTGCTCTGTGAAGGCAAACATATCAGTGCCGCCAGTGTTGTAGCCAGGGGGTATCACAGTTTGTGACACCCCACTGGAAATCAATTGATTAGACTCGTCCTCAGATAATCGAAGCATAAAATCTTCGGGAAATTTGGCCGGATTTCGGCGTACGGCCTGCTTCAATGCACGGTTTTCCACGCCGTAAAGCAACGCCAAATCGCGGTCAATCATCACCTGCATATTTCTTACAGTGTAGATTCTGGCTTGTATCTCTGCAAGAAACACAGGCTGATTGTCGTGTATCACAACGACTTTTGTTTCATTTGTTCGATTCTCTTTCATGGTGCAAAAGTATAATTTTAATTTTATATAAAAAAGATTTTTCTATATAAAAAATTAACTTTTGCTTTAAACTAATGTAGTCAACAGCTGACAACAAACTATTTCCCCACCAACCCCTTCGTCACATTCCACCGGAACTGGATCAGCTTCCAGCCGCGCTTCGGCGCACCTGCGAGCGTGTGCCCGACGCACAGCACAATAGAGGCCGCCCACTTGATTGCCTCTGACACGAGCCGCTTCACATATTTCCCCTTCCCAATATTCAATGTACGCATGCGTTCGCTCTTGCCGATGGAGTACGTCAGTCGGTCAAAATAGTCCTTGCTGAGCTTCTTCTCGGGGATAAGATGGTAGAGGATGGCCGTCGGGAGATAGTAGAAGCGCATTCCCAACGTTGTCATCTTGTCAAAAATATCCTTTTCTTCTGCCCCCACCAGGCTGTCGCCCTTGCGGCCCAATTCCACGTTGAACAGACCCACTTTCTCAAAAACGGAAGCGCGGTAGGCTGCATTGCCGCCGCCGGGATAATCGTTTTTTGGAAACTCTTTTGCCTTATCACCCAAATACTTATATCCCGTAATCAGTGCTTTGGTAAAATGCGACATCCAAGCAGGTTCCTCGGTCTCGTATTGGGGGATAATCGGACCGCCGGCGGCCTCAATGTCCGGATGTTGTTCGAAAAAGTCGGCGTAGGTTTGCAGATACTCCTTATTGACTAATGCGTCGTCGTCCACATACACCAAAATATCCCCTTTGCTTTCCTTTATGCCCCGGTTGCGGGCGTGAGAGAGCCCTTGATTGGTTTCCACGAAGTAGCGGAATGTCACCTCGGGGAAATCCTTGACAAAACGGTCGCACTCGCTGTGCGTGTTGTCCGTACAGTTATTGTCCACGAGCACTATTTCGTACCGGTCAGGCGACAACTTGTTTTCGGCAAGGCTTTTCAGTACGTTATAGATGTACTTGTCGCGGTTATAGGTGCAGAGGATGACGGAGAGCATAATATTAGGGATTAGTTCGTAGATATTCTTGGAGTTGCAGGCCTTTTTCGGTCAGCCGGTATTTCTGGGTGGGGCTATTCGGGGATTGGGGCTGGGTTTTCTCAATGAGAGTAAGTCGTAAGGCTTTGTTAAGAATATTCTGGTTAAAATGACTGTAATTGTTCAATTGCAGTATCTTCATTAGCTCAACCCTGGAACATTCACCATCCATAACCTTAATCATTTTTTGAAGCGTTGAACTTAAGTTCGAGAGCAATTGTTGGGAGGGTATTTTATTATCCGTTACTTGTGTGGTTACTTGTGTGGTTACTTGTGTGGTGTTTGCGCTTGCTTGTGTGGTATTCTGGCGTTGGATAACCACAGAGAACTGGTTCGCCGATTCGTTATCCACAAACGACATCTTTGCCCCCTCGTTCAAGGCACGAATTATCCCAGATCCCAAACCCCTGAAAATCATCGTTTTTCTACAAAATTCCGCAATTAGAGGATTTCGCTGATATGTTGCACCCGCTTTAATGTCTTCCACCGTCAGGTGGCCACCCAAGCAACCTGGACTGATGATTTCAACCCTGTCTTCAAATATGAGCAAACGAATGGCTGCAGGCCACAAATAATCACGGTGAACCAATGCATTTTGCAATATTTCTTCTAACGCTATCTCAGAAATCTCCAAAATGCCAATGGAGTTGAAATTCTGTCCGTTTTGCAGACTGTGCAAATTTGATTTGAGGAAAGACATGCCTTGCTCGAACATCTCTGGAATCGTGCCGTCTATGTCTTTGCTATCCCGATATTGTGTTCCTCCAATGGAATTTCCATAAAAGGAGACAGCCTTAATCACAAATTGAGGCACGAACATCTGAGGTTCCCGTCCGAAAAACAGTAATCCCGCTAAAGTTAATTCACCATTAGCATTGATGATATGAAGATTTCGCAAAAGCCGGTCTTTGGGAACATCAATGGCATCGACCGGTCTCCCGTATGTTCTATTGAAGAATCGGTCTAACGCCTGAGTGTCAATGTCTTTTAGAGACGTGTCAGGAACCCCTTGTAATTCTGGAAAATATTGTTGAGATTGTTGGAAGAGCCCTAATAGTTCTGCATTTTCCGTGATTCTTCGCTTATCAGAACCCTGTTTAATCCAAATTTGCCCTGTCAGATCCTTATAGGGCTTATTAATCCCTTCTTGGACAGTAACTGCCAATACGTGCTTTTCTTGAATCTTCACTACTTCTGTCTGCACATAGATAACAGGGCGAATCTGGTCATTTGCTAATGTGCTGATAACATGTGACAACTGCTGAATCTGCTCGAATGACAATCCGATTATTTGTGCAGTTTTGTCATCAATTCCAAATAAAAGAACACCTCCTTTGCTGTTGGAGAAAGCGACCAATTCTTCGGCAATTTGTTTGTTGGAAGTAAATTGCCGTTTGAACTGCACAGTGCTAGTTTCACCGCACAAGATAATTTCCTGTAATTGGTCAGCTGTCATAGTGGGAAAATAGTGTAAGATGTATTACTGTATTTCACCTTTGTTGAAGCATTCTTTTTTCCCTTTCCGATAATACACCACCAAACTTCCCGCCAGGGCCAAAACAAACAGGATGGAGCAGATCACGGTGACCTTGTCCAGCTTGTGCATTAGTGGAGCTTCATTCTTGAACTCAATCTTGTGTTCGCCGGCGGGAATCACCATGGCGCGCAGGATGTAGTCGGCGCGGAAGTAGTCGGCCGGTTTGCCGTCGATGTAAGCGCGCCAGTCGGGGGCGTAATAGACTTCGGAGAAGACCGCCAACTGGTCCTTTGACGTCTTGGTCTTATATACCACATAGTCCGGATTATAGGGCTTCTGATGTTCCATTACGATAACGGAATTGCTATCACGTTCCAGGTTTTTGCCCTGTACCATTGAAGCAAATCGTTTGTCGATAATGGCTGTGTCTGCCGGATTGAAGTCGTTCAACGATAAGATTTCAGCATTAGGATCCTCCACCAATTGGTATGTGTCCACAAACCAGGCGTTACCCAAAGCCTCGGGGTTTCGCTGCACGATCGCCTGTCCATTCTGTCCGGGAACGACCACATAGCGGGCATTCAGCATGTTGAGCACATCGGTGTTTATATGGCGGGACAGGTAGAAATCGATAAGGTCTTGATAACGGCGCAATTTGGCTGCGTTATAACCGCCAATCTGATGGTGGAAGGCGGAGGGGTAGGAGTCGTTGAAGGTGTTGACCGACAAGTCGAACACCCGGTAATCTTCATCGTTGAATTGGGCGGCATACTGATCCAGCGTCTGGTCGGTCTGCGAAGGTCTCAGTTTGGTTCGTTTTTCAGTTATGAAATTGGATTCGTTGAGGTAGCGACGGTCCACGCCCCAGAGGTCGAACAGCACCAGACATGTCAAAACGCCAATGATGATGCCGGACTGTTTGATTTTCTGATTGATGTAGAGCCACAAGAAGAGGGCGGAAATCAGGATCAGAATCAGCGAACGCCAGGAATCCGACATGAAGAGAGCCTTACGGTCTTTAATCAGCACATCCTGAATCATATCCCACTGGTTGCCATATTGCGCGGCCATCTGCACGTCGCTCACCCCAGAGAAGGAGAAACCACTGGAAACGACCATCATCAGCAAAATAAAACCTACGGAGATGCCCGTGGAGATATAGAGTCCGAGATTCAGCTTTTTCTTGTCAATGGGATTCTCTTTGTCGAAAATAGCCTTCAGTGCCAGAATTGCCATAAAAATCATGGTCACATTCGCGATGACCAGGCTCATAGAAGGGGTGCGGAATTTGTTGTAAAGCGGAAGATGGTAGAACAGGAAGCTGTTGAATCCCATCAGATTTTTTCCCCATGACATGAGAATGGCCAAAATAGTGGCGAGAAGGATCCACCAGCGTTCGGGACCTTTCACCACAAACATACCCAACACGAACAGGAAGACGATGATGGCACCGAAATATACCGGGCCGGAGGTGAAGGGCTGGTCGCCCCAGTAGAGCGGTGCCTGTTTTTGACGGAAGTTCTTATAGAATTCGGAATCGGTGCCGACCATTTCGGCTGAGCCGCCGCCGTACGCACCGGGTACGAGCAGTGTGTAGGTCTCACCTTTGCCATAGCTCCAGCTGTAGGCGTAATCAATATCCAGGCCATTAGAGGCGGCGATGGATTTGGGCTCGCCATCTTTGTACAGGTCTTCGGGGGTTACTGTGATTTCGGAGCCGCCACGCATGGTGTATTTCACATACTCTTGATTGATGAACAGCAGACGGGCGTTGGCACCAACGGCAAATCCGACCCCAATCAGCATGACACCAACCCCTATTAACAGGGACTTAATTGCTTTGTCTTTAATGGCATAGACCAGATAGACAAGGCCAAGGATAAGAGCAATAAGCATGGTGTAATAGGTGATCTGGATATGGTTGCAGGCAATTTGGAGGCCCAATGCAACAGCAAAAAGAATGCCTCCCCAAAGATAATTTTTCCGTTGAAGGATTAAAAGCATACCGCCCAAAATAGGAGCGATCATGGACAAGGCCTGTGCCTTAGTGTTGTGACCGGCTTCAATAATGATGATATTGTAGCTCCCCAAACCAAAAGCCAAAGCACCCAAAAGACTCAGCCAAGGAGAAAGCCCCAGTGCTAATAATGCAACATAAAACCCCAGCATATAAAGGAATAGGATACCAATGTTGCCTCCATAACCGAGATGGTATAGGAGGAAAACGCTTTTTATCTTACTAAAAACGGACTTGGAGGGCGGAGTGGTTACCTGATAGGATGGCATACCGCTAAACATGGAGCTGGTCCATGTGGTGTATTCGCCTGTTTTTTCTTGATAATCAACTTGTTCCTTGGACATGGCTTTCCATTTCAGGATATCTCCTTGTTGGATGACCTTGCCGTCGAAGGCGGGGGACATATAGATGGCGGCCACCAGGAAGAAGAAGAGGACGATGCCGCAGTGGATTAAAGTTTTCTTGAGGACAGGTTTCATATTTTAGTTGTTTTTATTTTAAATTTTAAGGCTGCAAAAGTACGAAAAAATAACGGTTGTTGCGAATGATAAAAAACAGATCATACGACGAGTTTCTCTATATAGTATTCTCTCTCAAACGGGACAAACGTTCGCATATCATCTGCCAATAAGCCTCTTGATAATCCTTTGGGAGGAAAGAATCACGGATGGTCTGCTCCCACCCCAGATATTTCTTTTGGAATTTGCGGAAGATGTTCGAAATAACCCTATCGGAAATGCCAGCTCGTTGCATAGACTGATCGAAATCAGCAGGTTTGATTTTCTTTTTCCGCCCGTTAAGGGTAAGCGCCAGTTCCTCCTTGTCATTTGGATTGACCAATGCCGCATTCAGCAAATCGTAAGCAGGTGTCAGTCGAAACCCTTCGTCCGTGGGGTTATATAGCGCGAAGTTTTTGAGGTGCATATCGTTGTTTCCCGTCAGCCAGCAGAAAATCAGCAGCTCGTAATAGCGCGTCAGGTCCATTTCAGGGAGGGAGGAGTACTCACGAATCACTTTCGCCACCTGCTCGTATGAACTTTTGTATTTGTACTCCGTCGTGCGCTTCGATAGTTGGCAAAAGTCTTCCATAGCGATTTTTTCGCCTGAAGGCAGCCGGTCGATGCGGCGGGTGATGTAGCATAATTCGCCATCTCTCATCCGGATGAGGGAATGAGGAACCACCGAAATGCCGAACTGTTCAGCAAGACACATTGTAAGCTGCTCCACTTCGGGCAAATATGGAAACATATCGGTTTGAGGTTTAAGAATGAACCCGCCCCAAAGTCCTACGATGGTCAGGCGGCTATTTCCTTTCTTTTCGTTAAGATGTAGCGAGATTTTGGGCTGGACTCCTGTCAGCGTTGTCTGGCTCTTTATGATTTCCGCTGCCAACGCATCCATATCCGCTCGCGTGTAGTCAAAGGTCGGGGCAGGGGAAACACCAAAAAACTTCCGAGCGCAGGAATCGTGGAAATCCTGTTCGCCAGCCCCCAGTTCTTTATTGCAATACAGACACTTACTCATCTTCTTCTGGAATTTCAACAACACTTAATGCACCGATACAGTCTTTGCAACAAAGCAGCAACAGCGACATCCTGTCCAATCTGCTGATGTCTGCGTTCCGTAGCGCTACATCCAACAGCCACCCTTCGGGAATCAGACCATCGAATGCCGGAAAAAGTACGGGACTTCCGTATGCAAGGTTCGATAGTGGCATTGTCAGGCTGACAGGTTGTGGGCAGCCAGACGACAAATACTCAGGTAGATACTCAAAGCGGTATCCTGTGTCGGTTTCGGTTAAAACACCAGCCAATTGGCTTTTATAAAAGATGTTGGCTCTACGCATGTTCTCTCTTTTGTGGTGTTAATTCATAATCAAAAAGGTTGAGAACTTTATTCACCATATCTATCCGTTGTGAAGTTTTGCCCTGTTCCAATTCGCGGACAAAAAACAGACTGACACCAGAGCGATAGGCCAAGTCCTCTTGTGTGAGGCCGTATTTTTTGCGTAACTCCTTTACGCATAAAGATAATCGTGTCTTCATAAAATTATATGATATCGTCTGCAAAAATACACTTTTTTTGAATATTATATGCAATAACATATAAAAATCATTTTACCATCGAAATTATATGGTTTTTCATATAAGCACATGATGGTTGTTTATGAATATTTACACTATTTGTTAATTCAAAAAATACCTATCTTTGCACCTTTAATTCATCTCTATGAAAATCATCATTCTTGGAACCGCATACCCCTACCGCGGAGGGCTCTCCGCCTTCAACGAACGCATCGCCTACGAGTTTCAAAGTCAGGGACACGAGGTGGAAATCTACACCTTCACCCACCAATACCCAGATTTTCTGTTTCCTGGTAAAACCCAATACAGCACAGAACCCGCGCCCGAAGGGCTGAAAATTGTACGCAAGGTACATTCCTACAACCCGTTCAACTGGATTAAGGTGGGACGCGAGATCAAGCGCAAGAGACCCGACTTGATGATCACCAAGTTCTGGCTTCCCTTCATGGCGCCCTGCTTCGGCACCATCGCACGCATCGTGCGCAAGAACAAACACACCCGACAGGTCTCCATCCTCGACAATGTCATCCCGCACGAGCACCGTCCCGGCGACAAGATGTTTGTGCGCTATTTCATCCGCCCCACCGACGGCTTCGTGGCCATGTCGAAGTCGGTGCTTGCCGACCTGAGACTGTTCACGACCGACAAACCCGCCGTCTTCAGCCCGCACCCGCTGTACGACCACTACGGGGAACGCTTAACACGAGAAGAGGCCCTTTCAATGCTGAATCTCAGTCCAGAGAATCGCTACGTGCTCTTCTTCGGGTTCATCCGCGGCTACAAGGGACTGGATCTGTTGCTGGATGCTTTCGCCGACAATCGGCTGAAGGAGGCAGGAGTGAAGTTATTGGTTGCCGGCGAGTTTTACGGCGACCCCGAACCTTATCTCAAGCAAATCAAAGACTTGCAGATAGAAGACCGTGTAGTGCTCTGCACCGACTTCATCCCCGACAGCGAGGTAAACCGCTACTTCAGCGCGGCCGATATCGTGGCTCAGCCCTACAAGACCGCCACGCAAAGCGGTGTCACCCAAATCGCTTTTCACTTTGAAAAACCGATGCTGGTAACCAATGTGGGTGGTCTGCCGGAAATTGTTCCAGACGGCAAAATCGGCTATGTCGTTGAACCCGATTCGAAGCAGATCGCTGATGCGCTGTGCCGTTTCTTCGCCGAAAACAAGCAGGCAGAATTTGAAGCCAACGTGGTAGAAGAGAAGAAAAAATATGCGTGGCCGAAATTCATCGAGGCGATTTGGGAGGTCTGTTAAAATCAGATCGTTGTAATCATGCCGCCAATTCAATATTTTTTATACCTTTGCGCTCCTGATTTTTTATGAAAATCTGGAGTAAAACTCCTAAAAAAACAGAAAAATCAGGAATATAGATTATAGCTATTCTCATATAATCAATTATGATTCAAAGAATTAAAAATATAGACATATAGGACGATAGTGTTTTTTTATTTGGAGGACGCCAAACAGGGAAAACCACGTTGCTTTCGGAGCGTTTCGGACAAGTAAAAACATACGACATAAAATAAGCAACTATGATAATTCGCAGCAAAGCACCTCTTCGATTAGGCCTCGCCGGTGGCGGCACCGATGTTTCTCCGTTTTCCGACATCTACGGCGGCGCGATCCTGAATGCCACGGTCAACATGTATGCCTATACCACTTTGGAACCGTTGGACAATGGGCAGATTGTATTTGAGAATCCGGCCAAGGAAGAGTTGGGAGAAACCCTCTCTGCAACTGATTCTCTGACTCCCAAAGGCTACTTCATCCTGCACAAAGGCGTTTACAACCGTATTGTCAAACAATTCACACACAAGCCCTTATCATTTAAAATCAGCACTTTCGTGGATGCGCCTCCCGGCTCCGGATTAGGCACCTCCTCCACTCTGGTGGTATCCATACTCGGCGCTTTTGTCGAATGGCTGAAACTGCCCTTGGGCGAATACGACATTGCCAAGTTAGCCTACGAGATTGAACGAGTGGATTTGCAGATGGCAGGCGGCAAACAAGACCAATACGCCGCCACCTTCGGTGGTTTCAACTATATGGAATTCATTGGCGACAACGTGATTGTCAACCCGTTGCGCATCCGTCAGCGCTATCTGGACGAACTGGCGCACAACCTCGTACTCTACCATACAGCGACGAGTCACGTTTCTGCCAAGATCATCGAAGAGCAGCAGAAAAACGTACAAAACAAGAAGCAAAAGTCCATCGATGCCATGCTGGCCCTCAAAGAGCAGGCCTTCCACATGAAGGAGGTGCTTCTAAAGGGCGACCTGGATGCCATTGGACAAATCCTGGATGAGGGTTGGAAGCATAAGAAGCAGATGGCCGACAGTGTCTCCAACGCCTTCATCGATGAGGTGTATAATGCAGCTAGACAGGCAGGCGCCACCGGCGGCAAGATATCGGGCGCGGGCGGCGGCGGTTTCATGTTCTTCTACTGCCCGTCCAACGCCCGCTACAAGGTCATCGACCGCCTCGCAGAATTCGGTGGCCAGTCGAAGCGCTACGAATTTGTGACCGAAGGCCTCAAAACCTGGACGATGTAAGATTCCCCTTCTATGTAGAAGGGGTGCCCGCAGGGTGGGGTAGTAGAAAAAAGACACGAAAAATGACAACAATGATACAAAAAGAAGCGATTATCCTCGCCGGAGGCTTTGGCACACGGCTGCAAGGTGTGGTCAAAGACCTGCCCAAACCGATGGCACCCGTCAATGGGCGGCCCTTTCTGACCTATATTTTAGATTATCTGATAGAGTACCAATATGATAAAGTAATCCTTTCCGTGGGCTATCTGCACGAAAAGACTGAAGAGTACGTTGGCAGCCAATACAAAAGCTGGGCCATAGACTACGCTGTAGAGACCGAGCCATTAGGCACTGGCGGCGGCATTCTCTTTGCCATGTCAAAATGTACGACAGACGATGTTCTGGTAATCAATGGAGATACGATGTTTAAGGTGGATTTGGATGCTTTTGAACGGTTCTATCGTGAAAAGGGTGGCCTTCTGTCCATTGTGTTGCGTGAAGTGGATGATGTGTCGCGATACGGCAGTGTGGTTATTGGCGACAATAACTTGATTGTGCTCTTCTCGGAAAAAGAATCATCAGAAGGTAGCGGCCTCATTAATGGAGGTGTTTATCTCATCAACAGAAAATTGTTCGACAAATACCCCCAGCCTACGAAATTCTCGTTTGAAAAGGATCTGATGACCCGATATTACACAAAAGAGTTGTTTTTCGGGATGCCTTCCAGCGGTTATTTTATTGATATTGGCATTCCCAAAGATTACGCTCGGGCGCAGGATGAGCTGTTGTAACATTTTAGTAGATAAATCATAAACTCAAAATAGTATCATGACAAATACTCGTATTCCCCAATCCATCCAGCAGTCCATCGCCGCAAAAGAGGCGATACTGAACGACAATGACTTTATGGGCCGCATTGAGAATGCAGCGCAAATGATTACCGAGGCGCTGTGTGGCGGCGGTAAGATACATTTCTGCGGCAACGGAGGCAGTGCCGCCGATGCGCAGCATCTTGCTGCCGAACTCTCCGGACGTTTCTACTTCGACCGTCCGCCCCTCAACGCCGAGGCCCTCCACTGCAACACCTCCTATCTCACCGCTGTGGGCAATGACTACGGCTACGACCTCATCTTCTCGCGCCTCCTGCGCGGTACCGCCAAGGCCGGCGACGTCATCGTGGGCATCTCCACCTCAGGCAATTCCAAGAACATCCTAAAAGCTTATGAGATAGCCCAAGAGATGGGCGTGAAAATCATCGCCATGACCGGTGAGACCGGCGGCCTGATGAAAGACTATGCCGACATCCTGCTCAATGTGCCGTCAAAGGACACTCCACGCATTCAGGAAAGCCACATTATGATTGGCCACATCATATGCGAACTCGTGGAAACCGCTATGTTCGGTGAAAAACGATAAGCTTTCCCAAAATCTTATCAGTTTATCTCTTTTTGCCGACAATTTTGGCGTATTTTTACTATTTTTGCCGTGTGAATCTCGTTTCAGTAAGTTGAAAAGTCCGGGTACCTAAATCCTTTGCCATTATGTACATGAACGAATCTCTTTTCAAAGACTTTTTAAGTGACAGGGAAATACTATGGCTAGGCATCAACTTCTCACAGGCGAAATTCACACGTCAAGGGCTGGATTTCTCTCAGGAGATTATGCAGCATTATTTTCAGGACTGGAACAGGCTGATTCTCAACGACCAGAAAAAATACGACATCCGCATGAGCTTCCGCAAGCCCATCATGCAGTACGATTTGTCGCTGGTGACCAAAATCAACAAGACTGCCAAAGCCTCCAACATTCTGGTGTCGAATCTGGGTCTTAGGGATATGCTGAGCGAGGATATGCTTCGCAAGTATGTCGCCCAGTATTCGTTCCCCACGACGCTCCGGTTCGCCCTCATCTTCGTGGTGGAGTCGTTCGACTCTATGGCCAAGACGGCCTCCATCTGGGTCATCATTCTCCAAACCGCCGATTCGGAAGTGGTGTTGTGCGAGAAATTCATGAAGACGCCCAGCGGCTTTGGAGCCCGGAACTATTGGGCCAGAACCTTCTACAACCTCCTTTTCGATATCAAAAACCACGACTATCTCCGTTGGGAGAACATGGTCAAGGAACAGGAACTCCAACATACGGACATCATTAATCCTATAATCTGATTTTTAATATGGGTGCATTCAAAGCATACGACTTCCGCGGAATCTTCGGCCAGGATTTCGACTTGGACACAGTGTATAAATTCGGCTATTTCCTTCCATCGCTTTTAAAAACGGACAAGGTGCTCGTCGGGCGCGACATGCGCACCACCTCGCCGCAGATGTTTGAGGCCCTCTCTCGGGGCATCACCGATGCTGGTGCCGATGTCTATGACATGGGGCTGACCACGACACCGATGGTCTATTATTTCACTGCCCAGCACCATTTTGATGCTTCGGTGATGATTACGGCCTCTCATAACCCAAAGGACCACAATGGGTTAAAGGTTTCGACCACCAACGCTTTGCCCGTGGGCTTTGATTCGGGTCTTGGCGAGCTGGAGCGCCGCGTGAAGGAAGAACCCGTGACGCCCGCCGCCACAAAGGGATGCGTTATCCCCCACGAAGTGAAGGACGAATACCTTGCCTTCCAAGCCCATTACCACCATGACCTCTCCAATCTCAACATCGTCATGGATTGCAGCAACGGCATGGCCGCCATCCTGGTGAAAGATATTTTTGGCAATGATCCCACCTATCTGTTTGACACCCTCGACGGCACTTTCCCGAACCATGAGGCCAACCCGTTGGAACTGGAAAATGTGCTGCCCCTAAGTGAAAAGGTACGGGAAACGCATGCCGACATCGGGGTTATCTTTGACGGAGACGCCGACCGTGTGATGTTCGTGGACGAACACGGCGACTTCATCCCTCCCGACCTGATGATTGCTGTTTTGGGACATTATTTCATAAAAGAGAAAAACTATATCGGCAAGGTCATACAGGACATCCGTACCTCCAAATCCGTTTCCGAATATATTGCCAAGATGGGCCGCGAGGTCGAGATCTGGCGCGTGGGACGTGCCTACGCCGCGCTGAAGCTGCGCGAGATTGACGGCGCCTTCGGCGGAGAGTTCGCCGGCCACTACTATTTCCGCGACTTCTTCTACTCCGACTCCGCTATGATTGCTGCTCAGGTGCTGCTTCACGTCTTCAGCGACATGAAGCGACAGGGCATCTCCGTGTCACAGCTCATCCGGCAAATCAAACAATATGCCAACTCTGGCGAAATCAATTTCACTATCCAGGATAAGAAAGGAGCCATGGAAGCCGTGCGCGAGCATTTCTGCGCTATAGAGGAGCCCACCACCTTGATGGATTTTGACGGCTACCGTATCGAATTCCGAGACTGGTGGTTCAACATACGTCCTTCCAACACGGAACCCTATCTGCGCCTCCTCATGGAAGCCCGCACCCCTGAGATGCTTCAGGAGAAACTCCGCGAGATGGAAGCCGTACTTAATCCATACCAATAATGTAATTGTATAATTCGCCGCCACCAAATCCAATGTTCGACAAAATCCTCAACACCTTCCTGACACGTGTCGTTTCCATGCTGATGATGTTCCTCGTGGTCATCATCAACACGAACACGTTCGGGGCGGAGGGTACTGGCACCATCGCACTGGTTATCCTCGGTCTCACCCTGTTGCAGGTACTGTCGAATTTCGTGGGCGGAACATCCTTGGTCTTCCTCACTCCCCAGAAAAACATCTTCCAACTGCTCTTCCTTTCCTACCTTTGGGCGATTGTCAGCAATTTGGGCGGCATCACCCTCTTGTACCATTTCAAGCTCATTCCCACCGAATATACGTTACATTTGCTTGCTATTACGTTGGTTTATAGTGTTTTCTATATTCATACCGGCATTATGCAGGGACGGGAGGATATCAAACAATTTAATATGCTCCAGCTGATTCAGGTGCTACTGCTTATCCTTTTCCTCGGTGCCGCCATTCTGATCAGTCGTGCCTGCGGACATTTGCCAGTGGTGGATCTGTATCTGTATGCCTTCCTTTTTTCCTATCTGGTGCCCACGATTATCAGTTGTTTCTACATCGCCCGCCATGTTGGAAAACCCTGTTTCGACGGAATGGGCAGCCTATTGGCTGAGATGCTGAAGCTCGGCTTCTGGACCCAAATCGCCAACCTGACGCAGCTACTGACCTACCGGCTCAATTATTACCTCATTGAAGGGTTTGTCGGACGTAAATCATTGGGCCTGTACGAGTTGGGAACTCGCATTTCGGAGGCGGTCTGGATTTTCCCCAAGAGCATCTGTTTAGTGCAGTATGCGCGCATTTCCAATAACCACGAACACGAATACGCCAAGAATCTGACTCTTGGTCTGTTCAAGATTGTGTTTGTGTTCGCCATGCTGGCTGTATTGCTCCTTTGGGCGCTGCCGGCCAGTTTCATCGCCTGGGTGTTCGGGCCGGAGTTCGCTGCTTCCAAGCCCGTCATCTGCAGCCTGTTGCCCGGCGTGGTCTTCTTAGCCTGCATGTCGGTGCTGTCGCATCATTTTGCCGGCTACGGTAAATATTGGATCAACGCGGTGGGCTCCCTCATCGGGCTGGCCGTCACGGCGGCGTTGGGATTCACGTGGCTGCCCGCCGCCGCGCACGCGGGTGCGCCCGAGGCTCTGCGTACCGCCGGCTGGATATCCTCCGCCGCCTATTTCGCCTCCTTTGTCTTCACGCTGATTTGCTTTATCTGCTACACTTCTGCCACATGGCGCGATTTCCTCATCACCCGCGCTGACTGGCTTCTTTTGAAAAATATTTTACACGAAAAACTCACCGCATACCGTACCCGTAAGAAATGACCATCCTGCATATCCCTTCCTGGTTTCCCAATCCGCAGAAGCCGTTGGATGGCAATTTTATCCTCCGGCAGATTGCCGCCGTGGCTCCGCACACACGCTCCATCGTGCTGCACCATACGGAGCCGGCCTTTAAGGGTGAATTGGCTTCCCTGTTGGATGATGCGGTGATATTCTATCCTATAGATAACGTCTCCAGGCATACCAAATGGTCGCTCTTTCGCGCTTACGACAAAGCCTTCCGACACATTGTCCGCCAGTATGGGAAGCCTGACATCATCCATCTGCATGTGGCCCTGCCGATGGGAACGTTGGCTGCCTGGCTCAGTATCCGCTATCGTATCCCGCTGATTATCAGTGAGCACTGGTCTGTCTATCAGCCACAAAACCGTCATCAGCTCACATTTTTCCAGCGTCTGCAACTGCGGTTTACCTACCGTCGTGCCGCTTTGCTCACCACGGTGTCGGACGATTTGCACCATGCCATATCAGATACCGTAGGCCTTGCACGGAAGGTGCCTTGGCAGCACGTCAACAACGTGGTGGACACGGATCTGTTCACGCCGGGCCCCTCCTTGTTGCCCGACGACGGCCTGTACCATATTCTGCATGTCTCCTCGTTGGAGGATGTCTCCAAGAACGTTATGGGCATCCTTCGTGCCGTGCGCAAGCTGCGTGACGTACGGCAGGATTTTGTGCTCGATATCATTCACGACCTGCAGAATATTGAGGTAGAGCATTTTATAGAAGAGAATAAAATGGGGGATTATGTGCGGTTGTTGGGTAAAATGGACAGTGCGGGCGTGGCGGAGCATGTCCGTCGGTGTGCGTTCATGCTGCAGTTTTCCAATTATGAGAACCAGCCCTGTGTGCTGATTGAGGCCTTTGCTGCCGGCAAGCCGGTGTTGGCCACGCGCGCGGGAGGCATCCCTGAAATCGTAATCCCTTCCCGAGGGCGGCTGGTTGCCCCGAAGGATGAGAACGGTCTTCTGGATCAGCTTCAGTACATGCTGGACCACAGCCGCGATTTCGACGGCACCGCCATCCGCGACTATGCGGTCCGGAATTTCAGTGTCGAGACTGTCGGACGGGAGTTTTTGGGACAGTATGAGAGGATCGGGAATTAGTTCTCTTCCATCGGGCGGCTGATGACGTAGTCGCGCCACTTGTCCACCACCGCCTGGAAGTCCGCCGGCAGCTCGGACTCGAACAGCACATATTCGCCTTTGGTGGGATGCTTGAAGCCGATGGACTTGGCGTGGAGCGCCTGCCGCGGCATCAGCGCGAAGCAGTTGCGGATAAACTGCTGGTATTTGCTGAACGTGGTGCCCTTGAGGATGCGATGCCCGCCGTACGACTCGTCGTTGAAGAGCGGATGGCCGATATGCTGCATGTGCACGCGTATCTGGTGCGTGCGGCCCGTCTCCAACTGGCATTCCACTAACGTCACGTAGCCGAAGCGCTCGAGCACGCGCCAATGGGTGACGGCGTGCTTGCCCCGCTCGTCATCCTCCGGGAAGACGGTCATGATCATGCGGTCCTTGGGATGGCGGCCCACATTGCCCACGATGGTGCCGGAGTCCTCCTCAAAGTCGCCCCAGACTAATGCCCAGTACTTGCGTTCGAGGTCGTGGTTGAAGAAGACCTTGGCCAAACGCATCTGGGCCAGCTCGTTCTTGGTGACCACCATGAGGCCGGAGGTGTTCTTGTCGATGCGGTGCACCAACAGGGGCTTCACGGGCGTGCCGTCGGCTTGCCGCTGGTCCTGAAAATAGTAGCACAGCGCATTGACCAACGTGCCAGTGTAGTTGCCGAAGGCGGGATGCACCACCATGCCGGGCTCCTTGTTCACAATCACGAAGTCGTCGTCCTCGTACATGATGTTGACGGGTATGTCCTCGGGATAGACCTCCGTGTCGCGGGGTGGGTTGGGCATCAGGATGGAGATCACATCGTTGGGATGCACCTTGTAGTTCTGCCGTACAGGATTCCCGTTCACTAAGATGCAGCCGGCCTTTGACGCCTGCTGGATCTTGTTGCGGGAGGTGTTGCGGATGAGGTTGAACAAATATTTGTCAATGCGGAGCAGCTCCGTGCCGGGATCGACCACGAAACGGTAATGCTCGTACAGTTCGTCTTTGGGGTTTGTGCCCTCAGTTTCTGTGATTTGGCTTTCGTCTTTCATCAAACAGTATTTTCAGCGCAAAGATAGGAATTCGGAAATGAACCTATTTGCAGGACTTGCAGATGATAGCGCGCACCGCCTCGTTCTCCAAGACGGAAACCGGCAGCTTGTCGAAGAGGCCGCACAGACGCGGGATGTCGCGCTCGGCAGCCATCTTCACGGCCTTCGTGAACATCGGACTCAGGTAGGTCTGCTCGCGGTGAGCGGCAATCGAGATATAGGAGAAGATGAAATCCTCCGCGATGTTCTTCTCGTCCAAGAAGGGATCCATCAACGAGAGCGCGTACGTGTAGTCATGCTTCTTCACAAAATAGGAGGCTAACTTGTAAGCGTTCTGCCAGCTGTCCATCTTGGGATTGCGTATCTCTTTGATCTTGGCGAAGGTGGCAGCAGAAAGCGCAGCGGTTTCGGTCGTCACGGGAACCGTATCCAAATAGTTTATGATCTTAAGCTGGAACTCCATATTCAGGCTGTTGACCTTCTCTCTCGAGATGCCGGGAATGGCGTAGAGCTTGTCGATGTTGGCCTGTATCTTCGTGATGTCGGCGGTGGAGCGGATCGGGGTCTGGAACACGTCGCACACGGTAATGTTGAAGAGCAGCGGCTGGTTGGCCGGGTTAAGGTTATATACCGTGGTCATCTGCTTGGCGATGGAGGGAGTCATCTTAGTTTCGTCATAGTACTGCATGTAGAGACGGTTGTTGAGCAACGTCTGGAACTCCTTCTTCGTCGGGATGTTCATCTCCGAAAGCAGGTCGGCGGAGTAGTTGCCCTTCTCCATCTGGTCGATCATGTAGTTCTCGATGGCCATTGCAAGCCCTTTGTTCTTGTTGGCCATCGCGTTGTTGAACTTCCACGTGACGAATTTCTGTTCCTTGTCCTTGGTCTCGATCGGGTAGGTGACGTAGTATTTGATTTCGTAGAAGCGGCACGGGGCCAGATAGCCGCTGTCCAACACTTTCAGGGCGTAGCTGTCCGATTTCAGCTGCTTGGCTCCCTCCTCCAAGGTCAGGAAGCTGAGGTCGTAATACTCGCCGTGGTTTACAATATTCTTTTTAAAAAGCTCCCAGCAGAAATCGTAGGAGATGGTGATCTCCACGCCGGGATATTTGGTCATCATGCTCTTCTTCAGAAAATCGGCACGTTTCTGCTGTATCTTCTGATAGTTCACGTCTTTATAATAATTGGGCGAGTTGTGTGCGATGATTTCGATTTTCTTCATCGTGTATTCGGGCACGTTCACGGTGGTCAGCAACGAGTCGAACGTGGCGCACGTGTAGTCGGTTTTCTTGTGCACGTAGGGGAAGGTGATGCTGAAGTCGCCGTCCTCCGTGGAAGGCACCCATTCGCCGGTACTCTTGATGCCCGTCATGTCCTTCAGGAAATTGATTTTCTCGGTGTAATCGGCATTTTTGGTCTCGATATGTTTGGGGAAAATCGTGCGGCACACATAGTTACCCTCTTTTAGGACCAGGATGTAGATGTCCATATCCTGATTCAGCTCGATGGTCTCGGGCACGGATCCGATCTTGGCCACCAGCTTGCCGGATTTCAGGTTGGCGTTTTCGTTTGCCTCGAAGATTTTTTCGTAGGTGATGGGTTTGGAGACGGTGCCGCGGTGTGCATGGTCGTAGTCCACGGTCAAGTCATCGCAGTCGTACTGGCTGTGTTGCACGTAATCAAGCGCGATGGCGTCGCCCTCTTTGCCAATGAGTTTCTTCAGGTTCTTATAGTCGTTGCAAGTCAGATACACATCGCCGTTCTTATTCACGCTGATGTATTCGGAAAGGACTTCCAGACCCGGTTCGGAGGAACATTTCTTACAGATTTTGTCGTCATAAGCCTTGAGGCCGGCCATGCCTTTGGTGTAGGGTAGGTCTCTGGCCCCGATGGGTGTTTTGTAGCCGAGGGTGCGGTCGTTGCCGAGGATGACGGAGAAATACATGCTCTTCATCATCTTGTCGGTGTTGAAGCCGATGCCCACCAGGGAGTACTGCTTGTCAAGGAGGATGTCTGCGGTTTTGACATTCTTGAGCAGGAGTTGGATGGTGGACAGGCAGAGGTCGTAGTAGGTGTATTCCACCTCGCCGAGATAGGCTTTGGTTTTCGCTACCAGTTCAATGCCGTTACCCGCGAGACTGTATTTGCGCAGACGGTAGGGTAGTGTCTTGTAGGGGGGCACATTTTCCTCGGTCTTCTCGTCCTTCACAGCCTGATAGTCGGCCTGGAATTGTGCGGTGGAGTCCATTTGCTCGTTGTGTTCCAGAGGGGAGAGAAAGCGGTATTGTGCGCGGGCGAGATCCATCATGTCTGTCAGACACTTGTACAGAATCTCGGGTTTGTAGTTGTTGGGTGCGAAATTGCGCGTGTATTGCGCATTTTGCTTCAGCGACGACGGGTCGAAGCCTGCGTATGGGTTTTCTGTTTGGGAAAAAGATATATTACTGAATATCAGAAATATAAAAACAAAAACAACCGACAATTTTTTATCCATAATCATATAATTTACGGGTTTTGCAAAACGGAAGCAATAATAATAAAAATTTGCTTTGCCTCCACCTTGCAAAGAGTGCTTTTTCTCCCTGTTGAAAAAAATATTGCAACAGGGGTTGGTTGATTTCAAAAAAAGTGTATTTTTGCAGCCCTTTTAAAAGAAGTAAAAATAAACATTAATAGAGATGAAAAGAACATACCAACCTTCAAACACAAGACGCAGAAACAAACACGGTTTCCGTGAGAGAATGTCCACGGCAAACGGCCGCCGCGTGCTGGCTGCCCGTCGTGCAAAAGGCAGAAAGAAATTAACGGTTTCCGACGAAAGTCTGGGCAGAAAATAATTTCTGGAACCCATAAGCGTTTTAACAAGAGAAAGAAGGCAAATGTCTTCTTTTTTTTGTATTTTCGCACCCTGTTTTTTCCAATACCCCAAAGGTCTCCAAATGTTATATACAATGAAAAGAATCATCTTCATCCTGCTTCTCTCCTGGTCCATTATGCCGCTTCTGGCCCAACCCAGGAGTGCGGGCACGACCGTGGACGGTATTGTGGCCGTCATCGGCAAGGAGATCATCATGCAGTCGGATCTGGAGAAGAACTATCTGGACTACACCTCCCAGTTCAAGACGGTGGAAGACCCTTTCGAGACCAAATGTTTCATTCTGGAGACCCTGATGTTCAACAAGCTGCTTGTCAACCAGGCTGAGTTGGACAGCATTGAAATTACCGACGAGGAGGTGGACTACCGCATCAACGCGCGTATGTCCTATTTCCTCCAACAGGTGGGCGGCAATGAGAAATACATTGAGGAATATTTCCATAAATCCATGGCGGAGATCAAGAAGGACCTGCGGGAGATGATGTACGACCAGGCCCTGATTGAGCAGGAACAGAGCAAGATCACGGGCAGCATCACGATAACCCCGTCGGAGGTGAAACAGTTCGCCAGCCGTCTGTCGCCCGACAGCATGCCGGTGGTGCCCACCAGCTACCAGTTCGGAGAGGTGGTCAAGATTCCGCCGGTGAGCGAGACGGAGATCCAGGATGTGAAGGATCGGCTGACCAGCTACCGCGAGCGTGTGCTCCGTGGCGAGAAGTTTTCCATGCTGGCACGCCTCTACTCCGATGATCCGGGCAGCGCCTCCAAAGGCGGCGACCTTGGCTTCGTGGAACGCGGCACCCTTTATCCTGAATTTGAAGCCGCCGCCTTCAACCTCAAATCCGGTGAGGTCTCCCAGGTGATCAAGACACAGGCCGGCTACCACATCATCCAGATGATCGAACGTCGCGGTGAGTCCATCCATGTGGCCCACATCCTCATCCAACCCAAACCCTCCACTGACGAGCAGGTGAAGGCCATCACCTATCTGGATAGTGTGCGCGCCATCATCCTCAATGAGAAACTCTCTATTGACGATGCCGCCAAACGCTTTTCGGAAGGCCCCACCCGCCTGAATGGCGGCCTCGTGGTGAACCCCTACACCAACTCCAACTATTTCGACCGCCAGTCACTCGACGATGCCACATACATCGCCCTCAACAAACTCATCCCCGGCGAGTATTCCGAGTGTGTGCCCTATGTCAACGAGGATGGTATCATGGGCTACCGTCTCCTCTATCTCAAAGAGAGAGTGAGCGAGCACAAGGCCAACATTGTGGAGGACTACGACATGATCAAAAACGCCGCCCTGGAGGAGAAACGCTATGACGCTCTGCAAAAATGGGTCGTGGATAAGGTGAAAGTGACCAGTATTAAGATAAATGAACAATATAAGGACTGTCCTTTCGTTAGCAAATGGCAGATACCGGAATAGGGTACAGATTGATTTTTAAGATAATAACTAAAATATGGACTTGAACACTAAATCCGATGTGGAAGCTATTGAGGCTTTCGTTGAAAAATACGCCGAACTGAAAAAGGAGATTGCCAAGGTTATCGTAGGACAAGACGAGGTGGTGAAGAACATCCTGATGGCCATGTTCAGCCGCAGCCACGCCCTGCTGATTGGCGTGCCGGGCCTGGCCAAAACCCTTATGATTACCACCATCGCCAAGGCGGTGGACATGTCGTACAACCGTATCCAGTTCACCCCCGACCTGATGCCGTCCGACATCATGGGTGCGGAGATCCTGGACGACAGCCGCAACTTCAAATTCGTCAAAGGCCCCATCTTCGCCAATATCGTGCTGGCGGATGAAATCAACCGTACGCCGCCCAAGACGCAGTCGGCTTTGCTGGAGGCCATGCAGGAGCGTTCCGTCAGTATGAACGGTACCACCTACCAGCTGCCCGATCCGTTCTTCGTATTGGCTACGCAGAACCCCATTGAGCAGGAGGGTACTTATCCGCTGCCGGAGGCCCAACAGGACCGTTTCATGTTCAACATCCTGCTGGATTATCCCACCAAGGACGAGGAGGTGCAGATTGTGAAGAGCACCATCCACGGGGCTATGCAGGAGCCCAAGCGCGTGCTGACGGTGGAAGACATCATCTTCTATCAGAAGCTGTTGCAGAAAGTCCCCGTTCCTGAGAACGTCTATCGCTATGCCGTCAGTCTGGCCACGCTCACGCGTCCGGGCACGACAGGCGCGCACCCGTGGGCCAACGACTACCTCTCTTGGGGTGCCGGCCCGCGTGCCTCGCAGTTCCTCATCATCGGCGCACGCACACACGCCATCCTCAACGGCAAATACTCGCCTGACATCGAGGATGTGCGCGCCGTATCCTACAACATCCTCCGACACAGAATCATCAAGAACTATAAGGCTGAGGCCGAAGGAATCACCGTCGAGCAGATTATCGACAAGCTGCTGGCCGCCGCCGAATAACCATCCCCTGCCATGAACAAGGGTATTCAAAAGTCACACTGGAAATGGCTGCTCTTCATATCTGCAGCCATTGTCTTTGTGTTGATTATGGTTTACTCCAACAAGCTCATCAAGAACATTGCCCAGGAGGAGCGCCAACGTGTGGAGATCTGGGCCGGGGCCATCTCCTACAAGGCTCAGATTGTCAATGAGACGGAGGCTTTCTTCAACTCCATCCGCGTGGAGGAGAGCAACAACGCCAAGATTCTCGCACGCGCCATCCGCAAGGTGACCGCCGCCTCCTTCGACGAGGACATCACCTTCTACACGGACATCATCTCCATGAACACCAGTGTGCCGCTCATTGTGGCCGAGCCCAACGGCAACATCACTGCTGCCGTCAATGTGCCCGACACCGTAGCTGAGATGAAGAATGTGGACCAGTTGGGCGAGGCTATCGCCGATTACGACAGTGTGATTCTACCTTACTACGGACGGCATTTTGTGAAAGTCTATTATCAGGAGGATCCCGTATATGTGGACCTGCACAGCGTCATTGACAATCTGATTCAGTCTTTCTTCCAGGAAACCGTCATCAACTCGGCTTCCGTGCCGGTCATCATCACCGATAGCACCCGACAGACGGTCATCGCCGCGGGCAACTTGGATACCAATCTGCTGAAAAATCCTTTGGGCCTCAAACAGGAACTCAAGCGGATGAATGACGAAAACAATCCCATCGAACTTGACCTCATCGACATTGGCAAATGTTTTGTCTATTACGAGAATTCGCCTGTGCTGCGCAAATTGCGCATCTTCCCATATATCGAACTCGGCTTCCTTCTCGTCTTCATCATCATCGCCTACCTGCTGTTCAGCACGCAGCGCAGGTCGGAGCAGAATCGCGTGTGGGTGGGCATGAGCAAAGAGACCGCCCACCAGTTGGGTACGCCCATATCATCGCTCATGGCCTGGACCGAGCTGCTGAGGGAGATGCCCATTGACCAGTCCATCCCCACTGAAATCGGCAAGGATGTACACCGGTTGGAGACTATCGCGCAGCGTTTCTCCAAAATCGGCTCGGCACCTGTGCTGGAGCCCACCGACCTGGTGGTCGTCATCGATGAGTTTTCCCAGTATTTGCAAAGCCGCATTTCCTCCATGGTGAAAATCCATTTCAACCCTCCAGAGGCTTCCTCCATCATCATCCCTCTCAACCGCTATCTGTTTGAGTGGGTGATAGAAAACCTATGCAAGAATTCCGTGGATGCCATGGATGGCAAGGGGGTCATCAATATTGACATTTTAGAAGAGAAGAACAAGGTGTATGTGGATATTTCTGACACGGGTAAGGGTATTCCCGCTAAGATGCAAAAGCGCATCTTCTCGCCCGGCTACACGTCGAAAAGCAGGGGTTGGGGACTCGGCCTCACGCTGGCCCGCCGTATCATCAACGAGTACCACAAGGGCAAACTCTTCGTGAAATCCTCCGTCATCGACCACGGCACCGTCATGCGCATCCAGCTTCGGAAAGACTGAAAACAACATCGGGGACACACATTTGCGCATCCCCGATGAAAATGTTTTAAAAAAAAGCCCACTAAATTTTTATTTTCCTAGTGCAACTCTTTGGTGTAGCTGTACAGGGTCATGCCACCATATAAGATAAAGGCTTTTATATAATAAACTTTGTTGGGATCCAGTTCCGTGAGTGTGCCGTTGAACGTTGTGTTGCCATACACATAATCCCATCCCACTACAACACGTTCAAAGGAGTTGAACTCCGGATCATCGGAATATATAAACCCACGTTGGTCGGAATACACGGTTTGCCAAGAATTGTCCCGGCCATATGTACATGAAACAGTCGCTTGAGTCGGTTGAGGCCTTGTACAAGTAATCCAAGTAATCGAGCCACTGGGATTATTGCCGAAAGAATATTCTTTGTCCTCCCCATAGACTACACCTTTTTTTGTCTTGGCGAATGCACGGTAATGGATAGTACTGTGTGCGGGAATATCTTTCAACACCGTGGTGAATGCTCCGGCACCTTCTCCATTGTATGTGACGTATGTATAACCCTCATGATGAGATAGTTGACCCGCATTTTCCAGACAAGGCATGGGGCGGGAACCGTAGCAGATGCCGCGCTGCAGCACAATGTTGTCACTCTTGGCTTCAATGGTGGCCGTACATTCCGTCAGTTCTGTTGAAGGGTACTGTATGTCACCGGTTATGACTTTCACCCGTGAATCTTCAATAATTTCTTTCGTACAAGAGGAAAGAAACAGTACACCGGTCATTATCATAAAAAATAGATATATCTTTTTCATAATTCGCATGTTTAAAAGGTGAAACCGATATTAAATACCATAAAACAGGCATGATGTATATTTGAGGTG
>JAIKYR010000068.1 GCA_024682995.1 Bacteroidales bacterium
GGCGACACCTACTTCTGGTCGAGCGACGAGAGTACGGACATGTACAACGGCTATTGTGCGGTGATCACGCACATCTGTCCGGAGCTCATGAGCCAGAAGCAGCAGAAGGGCCGCGGCCAGAGCGTGCGCTGCGTGCAGATACGGTAACGCACAATCCATCCCATGAGAAATGCAAGGGCACCCGATTCAACGCGGGTGCCCTTTTTTTCGGCTCTCGGTTTAGAAAATTGTTATTTTTGCAGACGGAAAATCTTTTTACTATGAATAAAATCGGCATTATTTTCTGGATACTTGTGACATTCTTTGCATGGCCGACATTTGCATGGCATTGTCCGCAGGCTCCCGCCATGCCGGCAGATGCACTGACGCTGCAAAGCCCTGATCACCAACTGGAACTCAAATTCGCTGTGGTAGGTGGTGTGCCGCAGTACTCGCTTGACCGCAACGGCAAGCCCGTGGTGTTGCCATCACGAATGGGCTTTACGCTCGAATGGCGCGATGACTTGGCGCACGCGTTTGTCCTCAAAGACAAGACCTACAGCACTTTTGATGAGACTTGGGAACCGGTATGGGGCGAGGAGGCACATATCCGCAATCATTATAATGAAATGCTGGTAACTATCGAACAGCCTGTCGGGTCTGTACAGAGTATGGACCATTCTACAGAGAAAAAAACGACTGTAATGCGGATACGCTTCAGATTATATGACGATGGTCTTGGATTCCGGTATGAATTTCCAATGGAGAACGCGCTCGTTTGCTTCTGGTTCAAGGAGGAACTGACCGAATTTGCCATGGCCGGCGACCACACAGCCTGGTGGATTCCCGGCGACTATGACACACAGGAATACAACTACACGGAGTCGAAACTGTCGGAGATTCGCAACTTATGGGAGGCAGGGCACAAAAACGGCGGCTGGCCGTGGACCGCGTTTTCCAAGACGGGCGTGCAGACGGCCTTGCAGATGAAAACGGCAGACGGCCTCTACCTCAACATCCACGAAGCTGCCACGCTCGATTACCCGACCATGCATCTTGAATTCATGGATGACTTGTCAATCAACCCTTGGGACACGATGTCTATTTTTTCTCATAAAATGCCAATAGCTAATAGCCAAAAGCCAAAAACTTACACGTTCCGTGCGTGGCTTAGCCCTGATGCGGCGGGTTACAAAGGCCGTATGCAGGCACCCTGCCACACGCCCTGGCGCACGGTGATGGTCTGCGAGAGGGCTACTGACGTGCTCGCCTCGCGTCTGATTCTCAACCTCAACGAACCCTGCGCCCTGGATGACGTGTCGTGGATTCACCCCGTGAAATACATGGGTGTGTGGTGGGAGATGATCTCCGACAAGAATACCTGGAGCTATACCAATGACTATCCGTCGGTACGGCTCGGCGAAACTGATTATACGAAGGCGAAACCACATGGCCGTCATGCCGCCAATACCGGAAATGTGCGCCGTTACATCGACTTTGCGGCCGCCAACGGCTTCGATGCGATTCTTGTCGAAGGTTGGAATGTCGGATGGGAGGACTGGTACGGCAAACAGAAGGAGTTCGTATTCGACTTCCTGACGCCATATCCCGATTTTGACTTGCCCGGATTGAACAAATATGCCCACGAGAAGGGCATCCGGCTGATCATGCACCACGAAAGTTCCGCCTCCACCGTGAATTACGAACGTTGGATGGAAAAAGCGTATAATCTGATGAATCAGTACGGTTACGATGCGGTAAAGAGTGGCTATGTGGGCACCATCATCCCCTTCGCCGAAGGCCACTACAGCCAGCCCATCAACAACCACTACCATTACGCCATCGTGGAGGCCGCCAAGCACCATATTATGGTCAACGCCCACGAGGCGGTGCGTCCGACGGGATTGTGTCGCACTTGGCCCAACATGATTGGCAACGAGAGTGCTATGGGCACCGAGTTCCGGGGCCGCATCCATCCCGGCCACGCCACCATCCTGCCTTTCACGCGACTGCAAGGCGGCCCGATGGACTATACCCCCGGTATCTTTGAACCCGACATGAGCAAGAACGCCCCCTGGAGCAAGGAGCTTATGAAGATTACAATATGCAACCAATTGGGCCTCTATGTCACCTTTTATTCGCCTTTGCAAATGGCTGCAGACTTTCCCGAGCATTATGAACCCTATATGGATGCCTTCCAGTTTATTAAGGATGTGGCGGTGGATTGGGACACTTCAATCTATATCATGGCCGAGCCTGGCGCATATATCGTGACTGCGCGCCATCCTAAACTCGCCACTCTTAACAAGGCCGCCGATGGGGTGGGAGAGTTGCCTGACGGCAGGAAAGGGGTGATATCCAATGCCACCCGGTTTGTATATGCCATTGATGACGATACAACGATTCAACAAATCAACAATATAACGCCCCGTGACGTGTGGTATATCGGCGGCATCACCGATGAGAATGCCCGCGATGTGACTGTGAAACTGGATTTCCTACTACCGGGAGTGAAATATGAGGCCACCGTCTATGCGGACGCTCCGGACGCCTGCGGTCTGCCCGACAACAGCTCTTTGAAATACAATCCGCAGGCTTATACCATTACAAAGAAAAAGGTCACCTCGAAGAGTGTTCTGAAACTGTACATGGCTCCGTGTGGTGGCTTTGCGGTGTCGCTGCGGGAGTTGAAGTAAATGGAGATAATAGGGTGGGGATCAGAATGGTGCTTTTGCATTTTGCCAAATTATTTGTATCTTTGCCGCCCTCATTTGAGCATAGGATCCAATTTAATAATTCAATATTTTAACAACTTTTAACCGAATCATTTATGGCTTTCAATTTGAGAAACAGAAACTTCTTGAAACTGTTGGATTTCACCCCGAAGGAAATCCAATACATGTTGGACCTCGCACGCGACCTTAAGCGCGCCAAATATGCGGGTACCGAGCAACCCAGACTGAAAGGCAAGAATATCGCCTTGATTTTCGAAAAGACCTCCACCCGTACGCGCTGCGCCTTCGAAGTGGCCGCTTACGACCAGGGTGCACATGTCACCTACCTGGGACCTTCCGGTTCCCAAATCGGCATTAAGGAATCTATGGCTGACACCGCCCGTGTGCTCGGACGCATGTTCGACGGCATCGAATACCGCGGTTTCAAACAGACCACCGTGGAAGATCTGGCCAAGTTCGCCGGTGTTCCCGTCTGGAACGGTCTTACCAATGAGTTCCATCCCACCCAGGTGCTGGCTGACTTCCTGACGATGAGCGAGCATGTGGACAAGCCCCTCAATCAGGTGACGTATGCTTACCTCGGTGATGCCCGTTACAACATGGGCAATTCCCTGATGGTGGGTGGTGCCAAGATGGGCATGGATGTCCGTATCGTGGCTCCGAAGGCTCTCCAGCCGGACAAGGACCTCATCAAGAAGTGTAAGGAGATTGCCAAGGAAACGGGTGCTACCGTGACGGTGACCGATGACGTGAAGAAGGGCGTGAAAGGCTGCGACTTCCTCTACACCGACGTCTGGGTGTCCATGGGCGAGCCCGTGGAGGTTTGGGAAGAGCGTATCAAACTGCTCAAACCTTACCAGGTGAACAAAGAGACGATGAAACTCACCGGCAACCCGAAATGCAAGTTCATGCACTGTCTGCCGGCATACCACAATCTGGAGACCCAGGTGGGCCGCGATGTGAACAAACAGTTCGGTCTGGACGGTATCGAGGTTACGGAAGATGTGTTCGAATCCGAGAACTCCATCGTCTTCGAC
>JAIKYR010000075.1 GCA_024682995.1 Bacteroidales bacterium
GAATAGTGATTAGTGAATAGTGATTAGTGAGTTGACTAAAAAATGAAATATAAGAACGTTTTCTTTCTCCTCTTGGTGATGTTTTGTCTTGCAGGTTGTCAGAAGATGGAACAGAAAAAACTGAACCGGCAGATGAAGGCACTTGCGGAGGATTATCTCAAAGGGGAGGAAATAAAAGATTATCAGGACCTTACCATCGTCAGTGTCGATACATTGACGGAATATGGCTATGCCAAGCTTACCTCGGAACTGTTGGGCAATATGGAGGCGGCGTACGAGCAGATGTATTGGGACGAGACAGACTCATCGCACCGCAATGTTATCGGGCTTTATCTCGGTGAAACGCGTCGCATCAGGGCGGATATGGAGGACCTGATTGACAACGGAGACCTTCAGACAGAAGGCGTCCTGCTTTTCATGGTGACCGGGAATTACAATAAAGACAGTGAAAATCAGGAGTTTATGTTTTTAGTTAATCCTGATAAGAAGACAATTCATCTGTTGGATCCGTTTGGCGACAATCTTTTATATAAAGATATGTAGTGATGTTTCCCTGGGGTGACGAGCGTCGATTCAATTCTTACAGTCGGTTTTGCAAGGCACATTACGGCGGTCGAATACAGCGGTTGCCCGTAGATGCCGGTTTTTCCTGTCCGAATCGTGTGAGCCGTACGGAAGGCGGTTGCACTTATTGTGCCAATGTCGCTTTCTCTCCGTCTTATCTTTCAGACAATGAGAGTGTTGTATCGCAACTGGAAAATGGAAAGCGTTTTTTTGAGAAGCGTTACCCATGCAATAATGGCTATTTTGCTTATTTTCAATCTTATACCAACACTTTTGCGCCTTTGCGGGTGCTATGCGAGAAATACGAGGCGGCATTGACGGTGTCTGAAGTCAAGGGGATTATCGTGTCCACCCGTCCCGACTGTCTGTCCGAGTCGGTGCTGGACTATTTCTCGGAACTGAAGAATCGGACAGAACTTTGTGTTGAGGTTGGGGTGGAAAGTTTTCATAATGAGACACTTGAGCATATTCATCGGGGGCATACGGTGGAATGCGTGTTCGAGGCTTTCCATCGATTGAAGGAGCGAAACATCCCCGCGTGTGCCCACCTGATTTTCGGTTTGCCGGGCGAAAAACCGGAGCAATGGCTTTCGGACGTGAAGATGCTCAACGAGTTGCGGCCGCAGTTCGTGAAGTTCCACCAGTTGCAGATATTCAAGGGGACGCCGATGGAAGTGGAATTTGCCACGAGCCCCGAACGTTTTCATACGCTGACGGTGGAGGAGTATGTCGCTTTCATCTGCGATTATCTTGAAAATCTCTCTGCGGAAATCGTCGTGGAGCGTTTCTCGGCAGAGGCGCCGCCGCGTTTTTTGTCTGTCTCGCGCTGGAATCTGCTCCGACACGATGCGCTTGTCCGCAAGATCGAGGAGGAGTTGGAGAGAAGAGGTGGCTGGCAGGGCTCGGTGATGCAAAACCGGTGAGTCTCCGAAAAGGATGCATAAATCACAAAAACTTGCGAAATCTAAAATTAAAATTAACTAATAATTGTTAATTTTAAGCATCTAAAATTGTAAGGTGTTGATTTTCAATATTGATTTTTTTCGAAAAAAGACTTGACAAACGATTGTTTTTGTTGTATCTTTGCTGCGTGAAAAAATTAATTTATGGAAAAAGCAAATCCCATTGAAGAGGCACGGAGATATGTGGCCAACGCGGAAGAAATCATCAAGAAGGCAAATCTTGACCCTGAACTTAAAATCTACACGGACAGCAAGTACATCAAGATAGCTGGGGACACCTTATGGAAAGGGTGCCTGATTGCGTTAGATGCGGTACTTGATGTTCGTAAGGGTAAAGGCCGTCCGTCAATTGAGAAATACAAGGAGGCAGCTGGCAAACGTGACCGAATGCTACTGGCTGCTATTGTAGCTGGTTATGAAACAATGCACTTGTATATGGGCTATGACGGGACAAAGAACAAAGATGTCTGCAATTCTGGTTTTGCAAAAGCTGAAGCCATCATAGATCGCTGTGCCATGCTGTATCCCGAACCGGTGTGCGCGTGATGTTCAATCGAGAATTATGAATTAAGAATTAAGAATTAAGAATTAAGAATGAGGGGTATGTGATAATCATATAATCCTTTTACCATTTTGACAAAATAGTAGAGTTAAAGGAAAACGAAGTGTTTTTCCATGAATTCAAAAAAGTGCAGATATGTTGATACGAACGAACAATTGTGCCTTGATGGGGGTTGCCGCGATACCCATCATGGTGGAGGTTAATGTCGATAATGGCATCGGCTTCTTTCTGGTCGGCCTGCCCGACAGCGCGGTGAAGGAGAGTCAGCAGCGGATCGAGACCGCGCTGAACGTCTATAATTACAAAATCCCGGGTCGCAAGATCGTGGTGAACATGGCGCCGGCGGACATCCGCAAGGAGGGCTCGGCGTACGACTTGACGCTGGCCATCGGCATTTTGGCGGCGTCGGAGCAGATTGCTGGGGCGGCGGAGCTGGAGGACTATTTCATCCTCGGGGAATTGTCGCTGGACGGCAGCCTTCAGCCGATCCGCGGGGCGCTGCCCATTGCCCTGGAGGCGCGAAAGCGGAAGAAGAAGGGGGTGATCCTGCCCATCCAGAACGCCAGGGAAGCCGCCATCGTGCAGGGCATCGATGTTATGGGGGCATCCAACATCAAGCAGGTCATTGACTTTTTCGACAAGGGCACGCCCATCGAACCCACGCGCATTGACGTGGCCAGCGCCTTCAACGACAGTCTGAACCACTACGAGTACGACTTCTCGGACGTGAAAGGGCAGGAGAACATCAAGCGGGCGATGGAGATTGCGGCGGCGGGTTCCCATAACGTGATTTTGATCGGTCCCCCGGGCTCCGGTAAAACCATGTTAGCCAAGCGGTTGCCTTCGATTTTGCCACCCTTGTGTCTGGAAGAGGCGTTAGAGACCACCAAAATCCATTCCGTGGCGGGCAAGATGAGCCGTTACG
>JAIKYR010000004.1 GCA_024682995.1 Bacteroidales bacterium
GGACGGCGTCAGCAAGGTGATCAAGAGTACGATAACGGTGCTGTAAATAATTAACAATTAACAATTAACAATTAATAATTAACAGTTAATAATTAATAGTTGGCAGGTTGAGATTATAGATTAAAGACAGTATTCTCTTAATTCATTAATTTCTTAACTTTGTAATCCCCAACGTCCAATATCAATTCAACAAATCAACAATTCAACAAATAAAACGCACTTCGTCTTGAAATTCCATAAAACTCTTTTTCTTGTGGCCTTGCTCTGTTTGAGCGTCACAAGTTGTCATAACAAGAAAAACACATCGACTGATGTATCAAATCCGACGGTGACCCCGCCGGATTTTGACGTGGATTCGGCCTTCTCGTACGTCAAGGCGCAGACAGACTTCGGTCCCCGTACGCTGGGCAGCGACGCCCATGCCGCCTGCCGCGACTATTTGCTCAAGCAGTTGGCTTTGTTTAGCGATACGGCCTATCTGCAGTCCTTCACCGCTCATACGTATGATGGACATAACTGGCAGGCAGATAATATAATAGCCTCGTTTGCACCGCAAAATCCGGAACGGGTGGTGCTGGCGGCCCATTGGGATGCTCGTCCTTTTGCCGACCACGACCCGAACCCGGCCAATCGCGACAAAGCCATCGATGGAGCCAATGACGGGGCTTCGGGCGTGGGTGTTTTGCTGGAAGTGGCCCGCCAGTTGCAAAAGAATCGTCCGGATATCGGGGTGGATATTGTCCTCTTTGATGCCGAAGATTACGGTCCCAAGGAGGGCGTGGAAGCCCCTCCCGGAGAGTGGTGGGGCCTGGGCTCGCAATATTGGGCCAAGAATCCGCACCAGCCCGGCTATCGTGCCCGTTACGGCATCCTGCTCGATATGGTGGGTGCGCCCAATGCATGCTTTTATCAGGAACAGTTTTCCATGCGCGATGCACAACCTGTGGTGGCCAACGTGTGGGCAACAGCCTACGAGATTGGTTACGGGGCCTATTTCATCAACAAACCCGGCGGCGTCATCACCGACGACCACTACTATGTCAACAAATTCTCTTCGGTGCGTATGATCGACATCATTCATTATGACGCCATCTCCGGCACGGGCTTCTCCCCGGTTTGGCATACGCTGGACGACAATATCCAACATATTGACAAAAACACGCTCGGCGTGGTGGGTAAGACACTTTTGCAGGTTATTAAAAAGGAGAAATAATGGAAGTGCAAGTCTTTAAATTCGGTGGGGCTTCGGTGAAGGATGCCCCGGCTATCGAGAATCTGCAGCAGATTCTGCGCCGCTATCCGAACGAGCATCTCGTGGTGGTGATTTCCGCCATGGGCAAGACCACCAATTTTCTGGAGAAGACACTGGCCGCCTACCGCGACGGCTCGTCCGACTGGCACGCGCTGGTTGATGAGCTTCAGCGCCAACACGAGGATGTGGCAGAACGGCTGGTGCCGGATCCTGGGGCCATCATCGACCGCCTGCGCCATATCTTCGACAGTTTGCGCGAACGCCTGTCCCAGCAACCCGATGCGAACTACGACTTTGATTACGATCAGATTGTCAGCTACGGGGAAATGCTCTCCACCACGCTGATTTCCGGCTACCTGAATATTGCCGGCATCCCGAACCTGTGGCTGGATGCCCGTACGCTGGTCCGCACTGACGCCACCTACCGCGAGGGTGTCGTGGACTGGAAAACCTCGTGCCGACAAATACGTGCGGCGGTGGAGGAGGCTTTCCAGCAGCAGTACCCGATGGTGATCACCCAGGGTTTCATCGGCGGCACCTCCGAGCAGCACACGACCACCCTCGGACGCGAGGGTTCCGACTATTCGGCGGCCATCATGGCATACGCGCTCGATGCCCATAACGTGACCATCTGGAAGGATGTGCCCGGCTTGCTCAACGCCGACCCCAAACGCTTCCCCGACGCGGTGAAGTTGGACAAGATCCCATACGAAGAAGCCGTGGAACTTTCCTACTATGGTGCGTCCATTATTCACCCTAAAACATTAAAACCCCTGCAAAACAAGCAGATACCGCTGTATGTGAAATCTTTTTACCAACCGGATTCCGAAGGCAGTATCATCACCAAATGTCCGCTCAACACCACCATTCCGTCGTTCATCGTCAAGGATCATCAGACATTGATCACGATTTTTCCGAAGGATTTTTCCTTCATCGCGGTCGATAACCTGTCTGACATCTTTGCCATGTTGTCGCAGCACCGCATCCGCATCAACATGATGCAGAATTCCGCGTTGAGCTTCTCCGTATGCACGGACGCAGAGCCGCGACGGGTACATAGCTGCATCAAGGCATTGCAGGGCAAATACAAAGTGAAATACAATGAGGATGTGCAGCTGATCACCATCCGACATCATACGCCGGAGGCGATAGAGCGTGTGATGCACGACCGGAAAGTGCTCCTGCGGCAGACCAGCCGCGCCACCATCCAGTTTGTGGTTCTTCCTAAATAATAATATTGTATAAGATGGAACAGGATTGTTTTAAAAATATTTTCTTGAACCCCAAGATGAAGATGGCGGACCTGCTGGCCCGACACCATCGTCTGATCAAACTTTTCCCACGCATGGGCATCGCCTTGGGCTTCGGTGAGAAGACTGTGGGGCAGGTGTGCGGGGAGAACAATATCCCCATGCCCTTTTTTGCGCTTCTGTGCAGGGTGTACCTGGAAGACGACTATGTGCCTCAACCCGATGAGCTGGCGGCCTGTTCGATGGAGGACATCATGCGTTACCTGGAAGCTTCCCACAAGGATTATCTGGAGTATGAGTTTCCCCATATCGAACATCATCTGCAGGAGATTGTGTCGGATTGGAATGAGAAGTACAAATTGCTGATTCTTAATTTCTTCTCGGAGTATAAAAAAGAAATAGTGGCTCATTTCAAATACGAGGAGGAGGTGCTGTTTCCGTATATCCGCACGTTCCAGTCGGGGACGGCTGCGTGCAAGTGCGCCGCCCGGAAGGCGGTGTTCGACAAACAACATGCGGCCATTGAGGACAAAATGAGCGATTTCACCAACCTGCTGATCAAGTACATCCCCGCCGACATTGCGCAGCGTGAACGTGTGGACATGTTGCTGGACACGTATGTACTCTCCGGCGACCTGACCAAGCACGCCCAGATTGAAGACCGTATTTTGATTCCCTATTTACATTCCCTGGAACGCCATGAGTCGTAATATCAAAATAGTGATTGCCGACCCGTCCCCGATGGTCCAGTTGGGTTTGGCCGCGATGTTGCATGAAATCCCGGATTGCGAGGTCGTGTGGAAAACCAATGATGTGCAGGCCCTTTTCGCGTGTCTGCATGTACTCAATCCCGATGTGCTGATTCTCAACCCCGTCATGTTGGATTATTCCCGGCGTATGTTGGTGCGCACCCTCTTCGAGGATATGCCGGACATGAAGGTGGTGGCGCTGGTTTCGTCCTTTGTAGAGACCGCCCAGCTGCGCCAGTACCATGGGGTGGTTGAAATCACGGATGAGTTGCAGCGTGTCCGTTATACACTCAACCAGTTGCAGGAGTCTTTGCACGAGACGGAGGATGAATCCGAGTCGGCACAGCTCTCCGACAGAGAAAAAGATGTGCTGGTTTGTCTGGCCAAAGGGTTGAAAAACAGTGAGATTGCCGACCAACTGCATATCTCCATCCATACGGTCATCACGCACCGGAAGAATATCGTGCGCAAAACCGGCATCAAATCCGTATCCGCCCTGACCGTGTATGCCATCATCAACAACCTGATTGACGAGAAGGATATCATCTGATTTCTTGTTGTTTTACAAGTGTGATAATGTGTTGATTATCATATCGTTGTTATTTTGATGATTTTTTTTTGCTTTTTTTAATAAAAAAAATGTACGTTTGCATTCTGAAAAATGGATTAAAATGCAAAACTATTCTCTTATGGGTATCCAGCAGATTTGTGTTGGAACCAAAGATATAAAAGCCTTATGGAAATGGTACGCGGAGATGTTTCACTTCGATGTGCGGGTTTTGGAGGATGAGTCGGAAGTGAGCCTGCGACAGCGTTATACGGGAGGGAAGCCTCTTCGCCGGCATGCTTGTGTGACGGTCAATATGCAGGGTGGGGGAGCGCTTGAGATGTGGCAATATACGGACCGTCAGCCGTTAGTGCCTCTATTTGAGACCCAGGTGGGAGATTTGGGCATTTTTATGGTGAAAATAAAAAGCCACAATATCCAGGCATACCATGAGGAACTTTCCGCCAAATGTGACACGGTGACACCAGTGGTCACCGATCCTCGGGGACTGCCTACTTTCTATCTGTTTGATCCCGAGGGTAATTGCTTCCAAGTAGTGGAGGATAATACGGTTTTCATTGACGAGGGAAATTTCTCTGGCGGCGTAGCGGGTGCCACCATCGGAGTGTCGGATATGGAGAAGGCGGTGACCGTATATCGTGACATTTTGGGGTATGACGAGCTTGTTTATGACAAGCAAGGTGCGTTTCAGGATTGGCATACGCTTGCGGGCGGCCTTCAGAACTACCGTCGGGTGCTGTTGAGGAAATTGAAACAGCCGGAAGGCCAGTTTTCGGAATTTTACGGTCCCAGCGTCATTGAGCTGGTGCAGGCATTGGATCGTACCCCGCGCAACCGCTATGAGGGGCGACTCTGGGGCGACCCGGGCTTCTGCGAAATCAGCTTCGAGGCGGTGAATATGCGGGAGCTGGAGGACTATTGCCGGAAAAAGGGACACCCCTACACCATTGACAGCAGCATGGAGCAGAAGCATTTCAGGATGGGCAAGGCATCTGGTCATTTTGCGGTCATAGAGGATGCCGACGGCACCCTGATAGAGTTCGTGGAAATGCACAAACTGCCGTTATTACCCAAATTGAATATCCTGATGGATGTGGCGCGGCGGGATCGTTCCAAGCCGATCTCCCGTTTCCTCTTCCACCTGATGAGATTGAACAGGGTGAAATTCAAATAATCGGAAAAGCTTTATTTTTTCTTTGCAGGTTTTATCCTTTGGGCTCCGACCTTTTGGATGGCCTCTTCCGTGTGCTTCAGAAGTGGCTCCACGGACAGGTTCTCACCCACAGCGCGTTTCATCCAAAGGTTGGGGTCCAATCGTCCCATCTTGTAGATGCGCGTCACTTCCTCGCCGGTGTTCTTGTCTTTCAGATAGGACTCCAGCTGGTAGTCGATGATGTGTCCGATGGGGTAGGCCGGCAGGTACAGCGGGTCGATGAACATGTGGGAGTAGATAGCCAGAATGGGTTCGTCCTTGACCTTGAAGACGGGGGCGTAGTATTGGTTCCAGATGTCCTTGGCAATTTGGATGACCGCATCCCGCAGTTGGTTCGCATTGGCGTGCGGATGGTTGTACATCCATTGCCACACCTTGATGTCCACCAGTGAAACGCCCATGATTTCGTAGCAGTTCCAGAACAGGTCAAGGGTATTCAGGTCGTCTGTCAGTTTGTTTTCAGAGGTCAGGCCAAGCAATTCCAGGTCTTTGCCTTGGAAGATGAAGGCGAGTGCTTCTGTGAATCCTGTGTTAGGTACGCCGCGCATGAAGTAGTTGGGCACGTCGTGGAGGGAGATGGTCTGCTCCACGTTGTGGCCGAACTCGTGCACGCCGATGTTATAGCCCTTATAGTCCATGCCGTCGGTCCCGATACGGGTGCGCAGCATGGCGTTGTCGGTACGCATCATGGGTTCGATGGCATGGCCGGCCCCGACGGAAGCGTCCACTGTCACGTGGGAACAGATGAGGGCGGCCTTCTCAGGGGTGAAGCCCATCTTGGCAAGGATGTTCGGAAGGTCCTGCTGGAAAGCCTCCTTGGAGGGGTACTTCTCGCGTACGATGCGGTCCAGCTCGCTCTGGTTCATGCTTCCGCGGGCTTTGAACCCGTCGTACCAGATGTCGAAGGGTTGCAGCTTGCGCCCCAGCCGTTTTTGGATCAGGTCGGCCACATCCTGTACCTGCGGGGAGGTGAGAAGTTTGTGGAACAGTGCCTCTGCCTCGTTGACGGAAATCTCATACTCCTCCTCGAACTTGCGTTGGATGAAGTTTTCCGTGTTCTTGCAGTATTCATCGGCAGCCTTTTCCGCGTGGAAGAAATCCAGCAGATACTGGTAGCGGGAACGGGAATCACGCTCCTCGGAGAGGATTTCAATGCCGTTCAGCATAATCTGGTTGGTAGAGGGGTACCACTTGTAGCTTTTGTCGTGTTTGATGATGTCCAGCGGAATGTCGTTGCGGATGATGCGTTTCATTACATCGTAGAGCACCTCTTGCTTTTCCACCCCGTTGACAGCGTCGCCGTAGGCGGCTTTCAGCTCGTCACGCAAGCCCCAGTGGGAAATCAGAGGGGTGGGGGAGTGCCAGTAGAACTGGTTGTAGTAGCTGCCCACCTGCTCCATGTCGATGTTGTAGTTGTCAATGTACTGGTTGGCAGCTGCCATGACGTTGGAGATGTTCTGTTCTATATTGGCCGGGATGCGCGAGGTGAACACGTCGCCCAGACGCACAAAACCCCATTCCAGTTCCGACCACCGGCTGCCGTTGTGCTGCTTCTCTTTCAGGGTGAAATGCGGGAAGTTCAGGATGATGACGAAGGCCATCTTGGAGGCGAACATGTCCTCCTGAAAATGGTTCATGCCATTGTATGCGCTGAAGAGCGGGTCGATAACGGTCTGCTCGTAGCCACTTACCTGCCCCGGTCGCTGCAATTCAATGGAAATACGGTTGTTGTGTCCGTATATGATCTCGAAATTCTCGCAGATACGGTTGAAAAGAAGCGTCTTCTCTGCCAGATTCTTGCAGAAGTGGGTCTGACAGAACTGGTCAAAATCCTTGTCCGTGCCATCTTGGGCGGTCCAGAAGGCAGCGGCCTGCTTCACACCACGGTTCACCAGCATCTCGGACAGGGATGTTTTCCCTTTCAAGGATGCTACAGTACGGTCGATGGAGTTTTCCTGGATGAAGGCGGCCTCGGCAAACGGGGTTATACAGGTCATGGTGATGATGAAAATGAGAATGGATAGATTTCGAATCATGTGATGGGGTTATTTTTTTATGATTTTTTGAATGTAATGATTATTATCAGTTTGAATGTGAATCAAATACATGCCGGATGGAAAGGATGCCATCGAAATGTTCATCTCAGGACCGTCGGCATTGTTCGAGCGGATGAGACGCCCCGTCATGTCGAAGACCGTCACGCTGCGGATGGCTTCCGTAGCCCTTATGGTGAGCTGTTCACTGACCGGGTTGGGCGCGATTATGGGCGATTGGTCTGTGATGATGTCTTCCACATTGCTCCCGCTGGCGTAATAGTCGAAGTCGAAGCCGGATCCGTTCTGGTGGGCGTCGCTTTCAAAAAGACAGAACAAGCGACGGATACTGTCGATTCGGATGATGGTATCGGACATCTGGCCCGTGAGTGTGGCGACGAGTGCGCTCTCATCGAATTTCCCATTGTAGAGATATAGGAAATCGTGGTTCTCTTCCAGATCAAAATGGTGGAAATCCAAAAACAGGGTTTGGGTCTTGGATAGGATGATGTTGTAGCGGCAGTTGGCAAAGGGGGTATAGTTTCCATCTTCGCTTCCGTCGGAAACGGAACCGCTGTTCCCGGAGTACATTTGATATTGGTCACAAGTCTCGCTAAGAACGGCGTTGTAGTTTGCACGGATGCCTGTGCCGGAGTTTTCGCTGCCAGTGGTTAGATGGACAAGGATCTCATGGCACGGCCAGTTATAAGAGAGAAATACAGTCGTGTCTGTCAGCGTATAACTGACTGGAGAATTCTGGTCTGTGCGGATGGTGAGCGTGTCGCCGGTCCCCAAATCACACTGGATGGAGAAAGATATGGAGGTCAGATGCTCATTGTCTTCCGGTCGGATGGTCCAAGAATAGTCGGTGTGGGGCCGCATGGGTTGCGCCTCCACGGAGCCGTCGGTGAAAGAACCGGCCGGGGCGATGAGTGTGTCGTGGCCCGTGAGCGGGTACACAGCGGGATATGGGTACAGCGTTGTGTCCGGGTAGGCGTTCACGATGAGTTCCTGCGCCAGGTTGAAGTGTGTGCCGATGAGATTCAGGGCGTTGGTGTAGAAGTAGCTGTCGTAGGAACCGTCCCACCCGAAATTGAAGTGATAGTAGTAGAGACTGTCAGACTGCTGGTATCCGTCGCAGATGAATCCGTGCCCGTTGATGTTGGGGGTGCTCCATCCGGCGTAGTAGAGCGGGATGTTCTTGTCCAAATGCAGGACAATGAGGCTGTCCCAATTCAGGTTGGTGGAATCGCGGAACACGTATTCCGTTTGTGGGGAGTATTTGAAGAAGGTGCGTAGCACGCGGGCGGCGCTGTGGTTGTACATGCCCGACCCGCTGGGCCCATACACCATGTCCACGCCCACGCCGCAGTGGTGCATGAGGGTGGAGATGGCCTCGTTGATGGAGGTCGGGTTGTCGCACATGGCGGCATAGTCGAAGGTCGTGTGGCCGTAGTCCGCCCACTGCTCTCCATAGGTCGAGTCGGTGTAGCTGTAGCTGCCGATGCCGGTGTCGGGGAAGCGGAAATAGTAGATCAGCTGGGCCATGGCAGTGGCCACGCATCCTGTGACCACGCGGTCGTTCTCGCCGGAGAAGTCTTTGGGACAGTAGTAGTTATAGAATTTGCCCTGTCCCCAATGCGAGCGTATCAGGGGCTCCACATTGCGTTCCGATCGGGAGCGTTCGCCCGCGCGCAGGCGGCCCCACACGGCCGAGTAAGGGGTGGCTGTGGAGGAACATGCCTTCATGTCTCGCAGCTGCGACTGGTAATGGTCCAGCCACATCTTCACAGGAGGGATGACATCCGTCTCGCGGTATGTCTGATGGTGTGAATAGGCCAGTATGGGCACGGTGCGGCGGTCTCCGCTGATGACCACGTAGCCATTGTCCGCATTAAAAATGTACATCAGGGTATCTTGCCCGTCGGTCTTGACGTCGGCCAGTTGTGCGAAAGCCCGGTCCTGCATCTGGAAGAAATGGCGCGCCACGGTGGAGGCCTCATCCAAAGAGACAGTCTGCGCCTGTGCGCAGAAACATACAAAAACCAAAAGGAACAGTGTGTAGAACTGTTTCATATATTCTATTGTAAAATATTGACTATAAAATAAATAAGTCTTTCTTGAATGGAAAAAAGACTTCTAACCATTCAAGGGTGCAAAGGTAATGATTTTAACTATACAATGTTTATAAAATAGAAAGAATACGCCAGGAAGTTATGAACATCTGCACATTCTCCTAATTTTACACACTGAGGACTCGGGATGCGCTTTCTTTGTTTGGGCGAATGACGCGGGGATGATTTCTTTTTTTAGTTGGAAAAATGGCAGGGTTAGGTAATGATACAAATGTTGACTTGTGAGAGTTTTGATGATGATTTCCCATTGCTTATAATGTTCTTGGCACGCGACACGTCCCCAGATTACGCTGCGCTCATTCGCGGTTGATAAGATTTGGTATCTCCGACACCGGTGCGTGCGGTGTGGCACACGTGTACCATCTGGTCCACCAATCTGTAATCCCCAAGGACCCCTCGTGGAAACAGAGCCCCAAGTCCCATAGTTCAAAATTCAAAGTCGAAGATGGAAAAAAATTCATAGGGTATGCTGGTGTACGAAAAAAAAGTGTATTTTTGCGGCCTCAAAAGTTCGGGGTGTGGCGCAGTTGGCTAGCGCACTTGCATGGGGTGCAAGGGGTCGGAAGTTCGAGTCTTCTCACCCCGACTGAGAAAAGGGAAAAGATGAACAGTCTTTTCCTTTTTTTGTTAGTTTTGGACAATTTTTCTGAAGTAGGGAAGGGAAAAGAAAAAGCGGAAAGCCGATCGACTTTCCGCTTTTTCTTAGTAGCGGGGGCAGGACTCGAACCTGCGACCTCCGGGTTATGAGCCCGACGAGCTACCACTGCTCTACCCCGCAGTGTTTACGGCGGCAAAAATACAATTTTTTTAATAATGCAGACTTTTTTCACGGAATTTTTTTTTGAATCATATTTTTTGTATCTTTGCGCCCTCAAATTAAAAGAGGCTCTTTAATTTGATTTATAGACAATTAACCTCATTGTAAAACCTTTAAAAAAACCTTTTGTCCAGGTAAAAAGGACAAATTTTAATGTCAGAAGAATTAATCAATGCTCCTGAAGAAATGGCTGCTCCGGCAGAAAACCAGGTGGAGAATGTTGCCGAAACGGTAGCTGAAGTTGTTGAAAATGCTGTCGAAGAAGCTGCTCCCGCTGTTGAAGAGACGGTGGAAGTTGTGGAAAACGCAGTGGAGGAAGTCGCTCCCGAAGCCGAAACGGTGACGGAAGAACCGAGACCCCGCAAGATGCGTGAGATCGAGAATCCTTACGGTTCTCTGGAAAATTTTGATTGGAACAAAATCGATGCCGATGGCGAACGCTATACGGCTGACGAAAAAGCCCAGTTGGAAGAACGCTACACCAAATCCTTCAAGTCGGTGGACGAAAACGCCGTCATCATGGGTAAGGTGGTCTCAATCAACAGCCGCGAGATCGTGGTGAACATCGGATTCAAGTCCGACGGTGTCATCAACGCCTCCGAGCTCCGTTACAACCCCAATCTGAAGATTGGCGACGAAATCGAAGTCTATGTGGAAAGCCAGGAAGACGCCAACGGTCAGCTCCAGCTCTCCCACAAGCGCGCCCTCATCCTCAAGTCCTGGCAGCGTGTCAACGAGGCCTACGACAACCAGGAGATCATCACCGGCTACGTCAAGGGCAAGACCAAAGGCGGTCTCATTGTGGATGTGTTCGGTATCGAAGCCTTCCTGCCCGGCTCCCAAATCGATGTCAAGCCGATCCGCGACTACGACATCTATGTGGACAAGACCATGGAGTTCAAGGTCGTCAAGATCAACCACGACTACAAGAACGTCGTTGTCTCCCACAAGGCACTCATCGAGGCCGAAATCGAAGCCCAGAAGGCCGAGATCATCAGCAAACTCGAAAAGGGTCAGATTTTGGAAGGTACGGTCAAGAACATCACCTCTTACGGTGTGTTCATCGACTTGGGTGGCGTGGATGGTCTCATCCATATCACCGACCTCTCCTGGGGCCGTATTTCCAATCCCGAGGAAGTCGTCAAGTTGGATGAAAAGATCAACGTTGTCATCCTCGATTTCGACGAGAACAAGAAGCGTATCGCTCTCGGTCTCAAGCAGCTCACCCCGCATCCGTGGGATAAGCTGGATCCCAACCTCAAGGTGGGCGACAAGGTTAAAGGTAAAGTGGTGGTCATCGCCGACTACGGTGCATTCGTGGAGATTATTCCCGGCGTCGAAGGCCTCATCCACGTCTCCGAAATGTCCTGGTCACAGCATCTGCGTACCGCTAAGGACTTCCTCAAAGAAGGCGACGAAGTGGAAGCTGTTATCCTTACCCTCGACCGCGAGGACCGCAAGATGTCCCTCGGTATCAAACAACTTATTCCGGATCCTTGGACCGACATCCTTACCAAATACCCGGTGGGTTCCAAGCATACGGCTACGGTTCGTAACTTCACCAACTTCGGTATCTTCGTTGAGCTCGAAGAGGGTGTTGACGGCCTGATCCACATCTCTGACCTCTCCTGGTCCAAGAAAATCAAACATCCTGCCGAGTTCACCAAAGTTGGTGAGCCTATCGACGTGGTTGTTCTGGAAGTGGATACCGAGAACCGTCGTCTCAGCTTGGGTCACAAGCAGCTGGAGGAGAATCCGTGGGATGTCTTTAAGACCATCTTCACTGTGGGTTCTGTCCACCAGGGAACGATTACCAGCATGAACGACAAGGGTGCCGTGGTGGCTCTGCCGTACGGCATCGAGGGCTTTGCCTTCAACCGCAACCTGCTGAAAGAAGACAAGACGCAGGCTAAGGTGGACGAAGTTCTTGACTTTGTGGTGGTTGACTTCTCCAAGGAGACTAAGAAGATTCATCTCTCCCATACGAAGACTTGGCAGGCTACCAAGGAAGATGAGGAGAAGATGAGAGAAGCCGAAGAGAAGAAGCAGGCTCGTGAGATTGCCAAGATCAACGAAAGCAACACGGAAAGAGCTACGTTGGGCGATCTGGACGTTCTGCAATCCCTCAAGGAGAATCTCGAAAAGGAAGGTAAATAATCCTTTCTTACACAACATGAAAGGCCGGTCATTCGATCGGCCTTTTTTTTATAACGGGATGAAAACGCTTTTTTTGTATTTTCGCGGGCTTAATTGAAAAAGATGAAAAAGGTACTATACATACTGTTTATGACACTCTGTCTGCTGTCTTTCCGGACGGTGGAGGCCCAGCGTTTCATCGGGTATGTGGCTGCTGGTGTGAACTTTGCCCAGATTGAAGGGGATGATGTGCATGGTTTTACGAAGGTTCGCGCCAATGCCGGACTGGGACTCAAGCTACCCCTCAATGAGCGGCAGACGTGGTCGGTTTCGATGGAACTTCTGTTCACCCAGAAAGGCTCCTACAAGTACTACAAGGCTGAGGGGGCGTTTGACACGACGAAATATGCTCCCGAACTCTTTGATGATGTGGACCGATCCGTGCCTTTCAACCCCATGGCAAAATGCAATATCTCGTTGGATTACTTGCAGATACCCGTTTTTGCACGCTATGAGGATCCCCGGACGGGTTTCTCTTTCGGGTTAGGATTTGCCTGGGGACGGCTTGTGCGTGCCAAGGATATTTACAATGGTTTTCTCCGTACTACCAGCATCCAGTCCAGACCCAAGGTGTATAACTACAGCGACTGGACAGCACTGGTGGATGTGGACATCCGGCTTTATAAGAATCTCTCCCTCGGTATCCGTTGGGAGCACTCGCTGGTACCTGTGCGCGAGATGACCGTGGGCTTTGTCAAGGATTTCAACAATATCGAGTACGAGCAGCGCAAGTTCTACAACCACTCGATAGCCTTGCGGCTGATATATTACATTAATGAAAAATTTGAAAAGAACACGAAAACCAATGTGAGGGGCGAGCGTATCGGCACCCCGTGGGTTCGCGTGGTTTCGGAGTATTATTAATACGAAACTCTTTTATGAAACGTATAACCGCTGCTTTTGCAGCTTTCTCTTTTTTCCTTGTCCTCTTGTGTGGTTGCCATGACAAGCCGAACCTGATTGCCGACTACAAGGATGTGACCATCTCATATGGTGTGCTCAATATCAATGATGACATTCATTATTTTAAAGTATATAAGGGATTTATAACCGAGGATAATGCGTTAGTGGAGGCGGGGAATTGGGACAATGTCTATTATCCGGTGGATTCCATTGAGGTGCGGCTGGAGGAGTATATGAATGGGGTTCGCACACGCGGGGAGGTTTTGGATACCACCACGAGTGTGGCAAAAGAGGATGGTTTTTTCCCTTCTCCGAAGCAGCTGCTATACTATTCGGAAATGAAGCTGAATCCTGAGGCTACCTATAGACTGGTCATCCGTCGTGTCAATACGGGCGAGGAGGTGTATGCTGAAACGGTGATGGTGAACAATTTCTCCATCCGAATCCCGATGAACAGCTGGAATTTCAATCTGGCGGATGAGAATAACAGTCCTATTACGGCTACCATTCGTTTTTATGAGGCAAATAATGCTGCCGCGTATGATATCTATCTCACGTTTTACTATGTTGAGGTGGACCTCCTAACGAATGCTGTGGAACACAAGTCTATAACCAAACGTTTGACCCCC
>JAIKYR010000111.1 GCA_024682995.1 Bacteroidales bacterium
ACCTATCCATGTGCCCGCCCTGCGCGAGCGCAAGGGCGATATCTATCCGCTTTTCATGAAGTTCGCCGCCGACTTCTCCTTCAAGTACCATTTCCCGCCGGTGGAACTTACCTCCGATGCGGTGGAGAAGCTGACAAACTACACCTGGCCGGGCAACGTGCGCCAGCTGAAGCATGTGACGGAGCAAATCTCCCTGATGGAAAGTTCCCGCACCGTCAATGGCGAGACGATTGCCCAGTATCTTGTCTCTCCCACAGGCTCCACCTTGCCTGTGCTGCGCCAGAGCGATGTGGAGAAGAACGAGCAGTTTCAACGGGAAACCATTATGAAATTCTATGGCATCCAGCAGGAAATCAAGAATTTGAAGGTTATGATTAACCACTTGGCGGGAGGCTCTTTCGCGCCAGAGATGACTACCCATGCGGATCAGTCCCTCTCGGACCTGACCATCGAGCCGAATGACCATGCCTACCAAATCACCCGGCCCGTACACTCGCCGGATGAGGCTGAACCGGAGTTCGACGATTCTGTGGAGGTGGACGATGCCGGCCTTCCAGTGTCCGCCCCTGGAATCTCTGTCAATCAGGAGGATGCTGAAGATCTAACCTTGGCGGGTATCGAGAAAAAGGCAATCATAAGGGCATTGCGCCGCCATCACGGCAACCGGAAACAGGCCGCCGAGGAGCTTGGCATCTCCGACCGCACATTGTATCGTAAAATTGAAGAATACGGATTAAAGGATTCAGGCTTGTAGATTATGATGAAAAGAATTTGGATTTGGATTATGGTGTGTGTGTTGGCCGCCTGTCTGGCCGTTGGCTGCCGCTTGTCAGTGTCGCTGACCGGCGGCACGATCGACCCGCGGGCAAAGACTGTCGCCATCGCCACATTCCCCAATAACGCTTCCCTCGTGAATCCGACGCTGAGCCAGTATTTTACGACGGCCTTGAAGGATAAAATCCAAGGCCAGACCCCTCTGACCATCGTGAATAATCATGGTGACTATGAGATTGAGGGTGAGATTATTAACTATTCGGTGGCACCAGTAGCCATCCAGGGTAACGAGACCGCCGCTATGAACCGGCTTACGATTACAGTCAGGGTCCGTTTTGTGAACAAGTTTGACGAGAACCAGAACTTCGACCAGACGTTCTCGCGGTATTCAGACTATCCCAGTACGCAGAATCTGAGCAGCGTGGAATCGGGTCTCATCTCGGATATCAGCGACGCGTTGACAGATGATATTTTCAACAAAGTCTTTGTCAACTGGTAGCTTTTTGTCAACAGAATTACGAATTTTATAGTATGGAGAAGATTTATTTTAGCGATTTTGTGGAAGTTAAGGATGCCGACCAAGCAGTGGAGCGCTTAGTGGACCTTCAGAAACGTTTCCCCGCATCGTCGTTTCTGAATATGTTCCATCTGAAGCTGCAGCCGGGTCGGGGACGCTCCCGTTCGAGACTGCTGCTCACCATCTTCGATAGGGTCCGCTTCCAGCAGAGCGTGCTGCTTGCCACGCCGGTCATCCCGATCAAAAAGGATAAACCTGTGCTGACGGTGGCACCCGATGTTGCCGGCACGGACGACGACCTCCAGCCTGTGTTCGTGAAACACCATGCCGAACATCATGAGGACCGGCAGGAACTTATTGACCAGCTGATTGCAAAATTTTCAAAGGATGCTCCGAAAATCATCTATTCCCCAGAAACCCATGATGCGGAAGCCAACTATGGAGAGGCCAGTCTGGAAGAGGATCCGAATATCGTAAGTGAAACATTAGCAAATATATACGCCGAACAGGGGTGCGTAGAAAAGGCGGTTCAGATGTTTGAAATTTTAAAGTTGCATTTTCCAGAAAAAAGTTGTTATTTTGCAGCCCGAATAAAAAGTCTGCAAGAACAGGCTTCAAACGAGGCGTAATAAATTTATAGTATAAACATAAAAAATAGAAACAGATGTTCTCACTTTGTGTAGTATTAATCATTTTGGCTTGTGTCGTTTTGGCATTTGTAATATTGATTCAAAACTCTAAGGGCGGTGGTTTGGCCTCCAACTTCGCCTCCTCCAACCAGATTATGGGTGTCCGTAAAACCGCGGATGTGCTGGAGAAGACTACTTGGGGCGTGGCCGCCTTCATCATGGTGCTCTGCTTCGTCTGCGCTTTCCTCTCCAAAAATGAGGTGAATTCCACCCGTATGGACAATCAGGTTCAGACCGAACAGACCGCCGGCGACACCCAAGCGGAAGAATAATTTTCCTTTCACGGGAAGAGTACAGACATGCAACACCGTAAAGGCGCTGTATGTCTTTTGTTTTATGAATAATTAAAAAAACACCGATAGATGACTACGAAGAACGACGATTCCACAACAGTCCAAAGAATTGTTACAAAGCACGAAAACGTGCCCGGCCAGATCCAGAAGGTCGTATTTGAAATCAAGAAGGAAGATTATGAGGCTTCAGTGGAGGCTGCTTTGAAGAAACAGCGCCGGACCGCCCAGGTGCCCGGTTTCCGTGCCGGCAACGCGCCGATGGGTATGATCCGCAAAATGTATGGCAAAGCCATTCTGGCCCAGGAGATTGACAACCTCGTCAATACCAATATGGATCTTTTTATGAAGGAAAACGAGGTGAAATACATCTTCGAACCCCTTCCGATTGAGGCTGAATCCTCTGTGGATTTTGACAACGCCGACAACTTCGTATTCGCCTACGAATATGCGCTGGCACCCGATGTGAAAATTGACTATGCCAAGCTGCCCAAAGTGGTGGATTTCAAGATCTTGCCCACCGATGAGGATCGTCAGGGCTATATCGGCCAGCTCCGCGAGCGTCATGGCAACTACATCACGCCGGAGTCCGTGGAAGAGGGCGACAGCTTGTCCGTCAAGTACGCCGACGACAAGGACGGCTTCTTCTTTGTCCATGACTTGAAAGAGGATGCCCGCAAGAAATTCATCGGCAAGAAGGCCGACGAGTCTGTCATGCTCTCCTTGCGCAAGGCATTTGTCAACGAAGCCGTCCTTGCCCGCTTCCTCAAACTCAACGATCCGAAGGAGTTGGAGGCTGACAATGACTATAAATTCAAAGTCACCATCAAGCACATCGGTCGCATCGTGCCCGCCGAACTCAACGAGGAATTCTTCAAGAAAGCATTCCCTGACGGCTCTGTTAACAGCGAGACTGAACTCAATGCTGCTGCCGATAAGGTTGTCCTTGACCAGTATCAGCCCGAACTCAACCGCCAGTTCATGAACGACGCGATTGAGATGCTGATTGACAATGTGGAGGTGGAACTCCCCGACGAGTTCATCAAACGTTATATCCTTTTGACCCAGAAGGATATGACCGCCGAGCAGCTCAACGAGAAATACAACGACTACAAGCGTGCGTTCCAGTGGCAGATTCTGGAAGGTCGTCTTGTGGAGGGCGAGAACGTGAATGTGACCATTGATGATATCAAGGAATATTTCCGTAACTATTATATTAAGAACTACTTCGGTAATTTTAATGCCGATGATGTCAAGGACCGTGTGGAGGAACTGGTGAAGCAGACGATGGAGAACAAGGAGTATGTCAAGAGTGTGTATGACCTGCTTTATGACGAGAAACTGACCGAGCTGCTCCGCTCCAAGCTGAACATCGACCACAAGGAGGGTGACATCAAGGCGTATGTGGCCATGCTGACGGATCGTCAGAAGGGCAAGACAGAGGCAAAGGAAACGCCGAAGAAGAAATCGACCAAGAAGGCTGCAGCGGACACCGACAAGACGGAAGAAGCCCCCAAGGCTAAGAAAACGACCCGCAAGACAACGAAAAAAGAAAACGAATAATTCAGAACGATGCAAAACGAGTTTCGCAATTACGCGTTAAAACAGCATGGCATCAGCAGTCTGAAGATGGACCGCTATGTCTCGATTGCCCGCAATTATATCACTCCGTATATCATTGAGGAGCGTCCGATGAACATCACCCAGCTGGATGTGTTCTCCCGTTTGATGAAGGACCGTATCATTTTCCTCGGTGTGCCAATTGACGATGACGTGGCTAACATCATCCAAGCCCAGTTGCTCTTCTTGGAGTCGCAGGATTCCACCCGTGATATCCAGATTTACCTGAACAGCCCTGGCGGTCAGGTGTATGCCGGGTTGGGCATCTACGATACCATGCAGTATCTGAAGCCGGATGTGTCCACCATCTGTACGGGCATGGCTGCTTCTATGGCTGCCGTGCTGTTGTGCGCCGGTGCCAAAGGCAAACGTTTCGCCCTGCCGCACTCCCGCGTCATGATCCACCAGCCGATGGGCGGCGCCCAGGGCCAGGCCTCCGATATCGAGATCGAAGCTCAGGAGATCATGAAGATCAAAAAGGAACTCTATGAGATCATCGCCCAGCACTCCGGCAAGGACTTCGATCAGGTGTGGAACGATTGCGATCGCGACCACTGGATGATCGCTTCCGAAGCCAAGGAATACGGCCTGATTGACCAGGTGCTCTCTCCTGACCGCAAATAATCATGGCGAAAGCGAAGAAAACCGAAAGGATTTGCAGCTTTTGTGGCCTCCAGATTCCCGAAGATGAGTTTCTCATTGCGGGACTGAATGGTATGATATGCGGCGACTGTGTTCACACCATCACTGACATCATGCACGATGTGGAGAGGGGAAAAGGCAGTCGAAAAGTCTCTTCCGTAAAAATCAAGCTGATGAAGCCGCACGAGATTAAGGAGCGGCTGGATGATTATGTCATCGGACAAGACGAGGCCAAGAAGGTTTTGTCAGTAGCCGTGTACAACCATTACAAACGGTTGATGCAGCCCTCTGCCGGTGAGGATGCGGAGGTAGAGATTGAGAAATCCAATATCTTGCTCATTGGCGATACGGGTACGGGTAAGACATTGTTGGCCAGAACGATTGCCCGGATGCTGGAGGTCCCGTTCTGTATTGCTGATGCAACGGTCTTCACGCAGGCGGGTTACGTGGGCGAGGATGTGGAAAGCATCCTGTCGCGTCTCTTGCAGGCTGCGGATTACGATGTGGACAAGGCAGAGCGCGGCATTGTTTTCATTGATGAAATTGATAAAATAGCCCGAAAAGGCTCTGAAAACCCTTCCATCACCCGTGATGTGAGCGGCGAGGGGGTGCAGCAGTCTTTGCTGAAACTGTTGGAGGGCTCCATCGTGAACGTGCCGCCGCAAGGGGGACGCAAGCATCCCGAGCAGCAGTTTATTCAGGTGAATACCCAAAATATCCTCTTCGTGGGCAGTGGGGCTTTTAATAATTTGGAACAGATTATCGGTGAACGTCTTAATACGAAGGTTATCGGATATAACACGCAGAGCCGCCACTTTGACTCTTCCAACATGTTGCAGTATGTGTCTGCACAGGATATCCGGCAGTTTGGCCTTATTCCGGAGTTGTGCGGACGTTTCCCTGTCATCACATCGTTGCATCCACTTAACAGTAATGCCCTAAAGCAGATCCTGACACAACCTAAGAATGCGCTGGTGAAGCAGTATGTGAAGCTTTTCAAGATGGATGGCATAGAGCTTCATTTTGAGGAAGAGGCGTTGGACTACATTGTGGAGAAGGCCGTCGAGCTCAAGTTGGGTGCCCGTGGGCTCCGCGCTATCGTGGAGAAGATCATGACGGATGCCATGTTTGATTTTCCGAGCATCCATAAGACAAAAATGGTGCTTACCCGCGACTATGCGCAGCAGCAGTTTGACCATTCCATTTTCGCCACGCTTCCAGAATAAGAATTAGTGCGTGGTAAGGGCGCAGAATTTCGCGCCGTCGCTATCATTTTATTTGTTTGCAAGAAATGCCCTAAAAAAACTCTTGGCGTGACATTCGGCAAAGTCTGTCTCGTCAACACAGTGGCATCAGTTCATGCCTCGGGCCTTTTTGATACGTTCGTAGGCCTCGTTCACCTGGGCGAACTTCACCTCTGCAGCCTTGCGAACATCCTCGCCCAAGTGGCTTACCTTGTCGGGATGGTGCTTCTTGGCGGCGGCCCGGTAGGCCTTCTTTACCTCCTCATCGGTGGCATCGGGTGACACTTCCAGAATGCGGTAGTCGTTGTCGCTGGCCGTGCGGGTGGAGTAGGACGACGATGATGAACTTCCACCGTACTGCTGTTGTTCGTAGTAACCCCCACCGTAATAGGAACTGCCCACAAACATCGACTTGATCGATTCGAAGGTGCTGTGGGGAATGCCGCAAAGGTCGGAGATATGCCGGATGGCATCCAGCTCCTCCTGCCGCATGGAGCCGTCTGCTTGGGCGAACCCGAAGAGAAACTGCAGGATAATCAGCTTTTCGTAGATGGTGGCGTGCTGCCGAAGGTCGGCACATACGTTGGCGATGTCAATGTCGGAATTCAAAATGTCGCGGAAACGCAGCATGGCAGACTGGACAGCAGAGCTGCCAAGGTCTTTAAGGAGAAATTGCCGCACATACTCCATCTCGGAACGTAGCAGACGGTTGTTGTCGGCCTTGGCAACGTAGGCGGCCAGAATCAGCTTGTCGTCCGTAAAATCCTGGGGCTTGTAGTAATGTGTGGACTGACCCTTCTTGACGGAAACACGGTTGGCGATGGCGTCGATGAATGCTCCCAGCAGAAATCCGCCCAACGCACCGCCCAGCCCGCCGTATGCAAAGCCTAAGATTGCCAGAATTAAACTAAATGAACAGCCCATGGGAAGTGTTGAATAATGAACAATTAATAATTAATAGTGAATAATGAATAGTTATGGTTAATGGTGGGGATTTTGGGTTGTGATTTTGGTCGCCATGTCATGTACTCTTAAAAGCGTGCACTAACGTGCAGTAATATCGAATGCAGTAATTTTCGTATTAATTATTAATTGTTAATTATTAATTATTAATCGTTAATTGTCACCAAATGCACGCATCTTCCTCAAACCATTTCCCGTGCAGACGAAGGACGGTCTCAATCACATCGCGCACAGCCCCGTTTCCTCCCGGACGAGGGGATATATAGTCGGCAATACCTTTGATTTCCTCGGCGGCATCCGACGGACAGCATTTCATGCCCGCCAGCTGCATCATTTTGTAGTCGGGAATGTCGTCTCCCATAACCAGCACCTCTTCCGGGGTTAGGTTGTGGAGGTTGAGGTATTCGTGAAACATCTTCACCTTGTCATGGGTTTTCAGGAACATTTCCATGCCGGGGAAGTCCTTGTAACGCAGCTTCATGGATTCGGCGTAGCCGCCGGAGATGACGGCAATCCGGTATCCTTTGCGCAGGGCGTACTGGAGGGCGTAGCCGTCTTTTACGTTGGTGGCCCGCACCTGCTCGCCGTCATGCTGCACGTATATCTTGCCGTCGGAGAGTACCCCGTCAAAATCGAAGATGAAGGTGGTGATGGGTCGGAATTTGGGGTTGAGGTCCATGCTGATGTTGTTTATGCGGTTTCTTCGGTAATGGCATTTTTGTTGAGGAGTACCATCTGGTCCAGCAGGTCGTCATAGTCCAAGTCCGCTATCGTGCCTTGCGGCAGGGACTGGTTCAGGATCTCTTCCGCCAGCAGGTCTTCCACATGTTTCTGGATGGCGCGGCGCAACGGTCTGGCCCCGTAGTTGGGGTCCCAGCCGGTCTCAGCAATGTATTGCTTGGCTTTGTCGGTCACATGGATGTCAATGCCCAAAGCCACCACGCGGCGCAGGACTTTCATGAGCTCGATGTCGATGATTTTCAGGATATCTTCCTTATTGAGGCTGTTAAAGTAGATGACATCGTCCACGCGGTTGAGGAATTCCGGGGAGAAGGTCGTTTTCAGCGCTTTTTCCAAGATGCCCTGTTCCACTTTGTTCTGGGCGGCCTTGGTGGCCTCCGTGCTGAATCCCACGCCCGTGCCGAAGTCCTTTAGTTCGCGCGTTCCGATGTTGGAGGTCATGATGAGGATGGTGTTCTTGAAATCCACCTTACGTCCCATGCCGTCGGTGAGCATGCCTTCGTCCAGCACCTGCAGCAGGACATTATATACGTCGGGATGTGCCTTTTCGATTTCATCTAACAGCACGATAGAGTAGGGTTTGCGGCGCACCTTTTCGGTCAGCTGGCCGCCCTCTTCGTAGCCCACGTAGCCCGGAGGCGCGCCGATGAGCCGCGACACGGTGTGCTTCTCCATGTACTCGCTCATGTCGATGCGGATGATGGCGTCCTGCGAGTCGAAGAGGTATTCCGCTAAAATCTTGGCCAAATAGGTCTTGCCAACACCCGTGGGACCCAGGAAAATGAACGATCCGATAGGACGGTTCGGGTCCTTCAGACCTGCGCGGTTGCGTCGGATGGATTTTGAGATCTTGATGATGGCATCGTCCTGGCCGATGACCTTGCCTTGAAGCTCGTCCGCCATCTTCATGAGACGTTCTCCTTCGTTTTTGGCGATGCGCTGGGTGGGTACGCCCGTCATCATGGCGATGACCTCCGCCACGGTATCTTCCGTGACGGTGGGGCGTTCCAGATCAGACTGCTTTTCCCACTCTTTTTTTAGATTGGAAAGACTGGTCTCCAGCTGCTTGATTTGGTCACGGTAGCCGGCGGCGGCATTGTATTGCTGCTCCTTGATGGCCTGCGATTTCAGCTGCTCGAATTCGGCAATCTCCTTCTCCGCCTGCAGGATTTCTGGCGGGACGTGGATGTTCTGGATGTGCATCCGTGCTCCAGCTTCGTCCAAGGCGTCAATGGCCTTGTCAGGCAGGCAGCGGTCTGTGATGTAGCGGTTCGACAGGGTGACGCAGGCCTTTACGGCCTCGTCGCTGTAGCGTACGATATGATGGTCTTCGTATTTGTCTTTGATGTTGTGGAGGATTTCGATAGTCTCTTCCGGCGTGGTGGGCTCGAGAATGATTTTTTGGAAACGGCGCTCCAGGGCACCGTCCTTCTCGATGAATTCGCGATATTCGTCTAACGTGGTGGCACCGATGCACTGCATCTCGCCCCGGGCGAGCGCGGGTTTGAACAGATTGGAAGCATCCATGCTGCCCGGTGCGTTGCCGGCTCCCACCATGGTGTGCAATTCGTCAATGAACAGGATGACATCGGGGTTCTTTTCGATCTCCGTCAGGATGGTCTTGACCCGCTCCTCAAACTGGCCGCGGTACTTGGTGCCGGCTACGATGGAGGCCATGTCCAGGCTGATGACGCGCTTGTTCATGAGTGTGCGCGACACCTTCCCTTTCACGATGTTCATAGCCAGGCCTTCCGCCACGGCAGACTTGCCCACACCGGGCTCGCCGATGAGCACGGGGTTGTTCTTTTTCCGCCGACTGAGGATTTGGGCGATGCGCTCCAATTCCTTCTGCCGTCCCACCACAGGGTCCAGCTTGCCCTCGGCGGCGAATTTGGTCAGGTCTTTGCCGAAACTGTCCAACATGGGCGTGGCGGAGCCTTTCCCGCCCGTCTTGCCGGCGCGGGTGGTCGTCCGACGATCGTCCTCCTCCTCCATCTCGTCGCCCTGGTCCATAATCGCCTCCGTACGGCCCGATTCCATGTTCAACTCCTTCTTCACCTCCGAAGCGAAAGATGTGTAGGAGAGTCCGGCCCGCGTCAGGAACATCTTCACCACGTTGGCGGAGTCGTTGCGACCGTCACGAAGAATGGCCAGAATGAAGTGATACGCCTCCACCGTCTCGCTCCTGTACTCTTTGGAAATAAGGTAGGATAAACGCAAGGTGTTGTCTGTCTGGATGTTCATCCGGATGGTCTCGGGCGAGCTCTCCGTCTTGTGTTCGTTGTTTTCGATCAATTCCTCAATCTTGGTGCGAAGCACGTCCATATCCACACGGTAAATGTTGAACAGGGTTTTGGTCATGCTCTCCCCGGGAAATCGCAGAATCGCCACCATGACATGCTCGGTGCCGACGTTGGGGGAATGGTAATATACAGCTATATTTCGTGCCTCTTCCAAGGCATAGCGCATCTCGTCTGAATACTTGATTTCCATCTGTGAAAAATTTGCGGCAAAAATACAATTTAATTTCTAACGGACAGGAACTCCGTTCGCCGATGAGTTGCCTGCTTCTACGTAAGACAGCTACATGTGCAAAAAAAGTGCCAAAACAATGACGTGGAAACGAAAAATTTTCGTATTTTCGTGCATTATTTTGAATAATTGTAACTAGTTAAAACATAGTTTTTTAGACTAAACGAAAAAACGATAAGATGATAGAAGAAGAATCCTTAGGAGAGAAAATTGTCCAGGTCAACATCGAAAATCAGATGAAGACCGCCTATATTGACTATTCCATGTCGGTGATTGTGTCGCGTGCGCTGCCGGATGTCCGCGATGGTCTGAAGCCGGTACAGCGGCGTATCATCTACGCCATGTGGGACAACAACATCATATCCTCCCAACCGTATAAGAAATCCGCGAGAATCGTAGGTGAAGTGCTGGGTAAGTATCACCCGCACGGTGATACGGCCGTCTATGATGCCATGGTCCGTATGGCCCAGCCGTGGTCTTTGCGCTATCCCTTCGTGGATGGGCAGGGTAACTTCGGTTCCGTGGACGGCGACAGCCCCGCCGCCATGCGTTACACGGAGGCGCGCCTCCGCAAGTCCGCCGAAGATATGGTGGCCGACATTGAGAAGGATACGGTGGATATGACCCTCAACTTCGACGACTCCATCCCAGAACCGACGGTGCTGCCCTCCAAGATCCCCAACCTGCTGGTGAACGGCGCATCTGGTATCGCTGTCGGTATGGCTACCAATATGGCTCCCCACAATCTGAGGGAGGTGTGCGACGGCATCTGCGCGTATATTGACAATAACGACATTTCCATTGAGGAACTTTCCCAATATATCAAAGCACCGGATTTTCCGTCTGGATGCGAGATTTATGGTTACCGGGGCGTGCAAGAGGCGTTCCAGACCGGTCGCGGACGTATTGTGATGCGCGGCCATGCCACCATCGAAACGGATAAGAACAAAAACCAAATTGTCGTCACCTCGTTGCCGTATTTGGTCAATCCTTCCGATATGATCAAACATACGGTGGAGCTGGTGAAAGAGGATAAGATTGTGGGCATCACCAATATCGAGAACCTGACTAACAAGCGTAATGGTACCCGCATCGTCTATGATCTGCGCAAGGATGTTGTGCCCGAAGTGGTCCTCAACAAGCTGTATCAGATGACAGCCTTGCAGTCCTCGTTCAGTGTTAACAATGTGGCCCTCGTGAACGGCCGCCCGATGACGCTGAACCTCAAGGATATGATTGTGGAATATGTGAAACACCGCCATCAGGTGGTGATCCGCCGGGCACAATTCGACCTCAAGAAGGCCCAGGCCCGCGCCCATATTCTGGAAGGCCTGTTGAAAGCGTTGGACATTCTGGACGACATTATCGCGCTTATCCGCGCATCACAAACGGTGCAGGAAGCACAGAACGGACTGATGGAGAAATGGGACTTCTCGGAAGCCCAGGCAAGAGCCATCGTGGAGATGCGTCTGCGCCAGCTTACCGGACTGGAACGCGAGAAACTGCAGAACGAATATGCCGACTTGCTGAAATTGATCCAATACCTGCAGGATGTGCTTTCCGATGAGCATTTGCGTATGGAAATCATTAAGAGCGAACTGCAGGACATCAAGAGCCGCTACGGCGACGAACGTCGTTCGCCTATTGAGATGGATGCTTCCGAGTTCCGTATTGAAGACACCATTGCCGATGAGGAAGTCGTCATAACGATTTCCCATCTGGGCTATATCAAGCGCACCCCGCTGGCCGAGTACCGTGTGCAGAACCGCGGTGGCAAAGGCTCCAAGGGCGGCAGCTCCCGCGATGAGGATTTTATCGAACATCTTTATATGGCCACCAACCACAACTACCTGCTCTTCTTCACAGAGAAAGGCAAGTGCTTCTGGTTGCGTGTGTTTGAGATTCCGGAGGGCGTGAAAACCTCCAAGGGCCGTGCCGTTCAGAACATCCTCCAGATTGAGGAAGATGACAAGATCGCATCCATCATCAACTTGAAATCGATAACGGATCCCGAATATATCACCAATCATTTCGTGCTCCTTTGTACTGAGAAGGGCATTATCAAGAAGACATCTTTGGAAGCCTACTCCCATCCGCGAAAGAAGGGTATCATCGCCATCAATGTACGTGAAGGCGACCGCCTGATTGCCGCCCGTTTCACCGATGGCAACAGCGAGATGATGCTGGCACTTCATTCGGGACGAGCCATCCGCTTCAAGGAGAATGAAGAGATGCGTGCCATGGGACGTACTGCTGCCGGTGTGAAGGGTGTGACCCTCGCAGACGAGAACGACCGCATTGTGGGTGTGCTCGCCATTGACAATCCGCGCAGCACAGTGCTCATCGTCTCGCAGCACGGCTTCGGCAAACGCTCGCTGCTTGAAGACTACCGCATCACCCATCGTGGCGGAAAGGGTGTCAGCACCATTAAGATTACGGAAAAGACTGGTAAGCTGATTGCCATGAAGGATGTGACCGACGATGACGACCTGATGATCATCAACCGCTCTGGTATCGCCATCCGCCTGCATGTGGATTCGTTGCGCGTGCTCGGACGTAATACGCAGGGTGTCAAGCTGATCGATCTTCGGAAGAATGACATCATCGCCGCTGTGTGTGTGGTACCGCGTCAGGAGGACGATGAGTTTGAGGACGAAAACATAGAGACCTCAGATTTGAATGAGACTGCGGAGGAACAGCCTTTAAACGAATCCGAAAATACAGAATCCAACGACCTTTAATTTTCACTCCGATGAAACGTATCTTCGTTTTTTACATGATAATCGCCACCTTCCTGAGCCTGCAAGCCCAGAAACCGTCGCTGAATAAAGCCTACAATTTTTATTATGATAAGGATTTTGTGAAGGCTAAGGAGGTGATTGATGCGTGTGCGCAGGATGAGAAATTCTCCACGAAAGCCCAGACGTGGCTCTACAAGGGGAACATTTACTATTTCCTGGCCAACGAGGAGTACAGTGCCAAGCAAAAGGATGAGCAATATCGGATACTTTATCCGGATGCGCCGATAGAGGCATACGATGCTTTTGTTAAATCATTGGAAATCAATGCCAATGCAGAGGCTATGGATATGTTCTCCGCCAAAGAGGCCATAAAACAGCTCTACCCGTTGCTTCTGGTGCGCGGCGTGGACCAGCTTATTGCGAAAGAGTTTTCGGCTGCCAAAAACACGTTGGCCAAAGGCATTGATTCGTATGAGATGGACAAGCCCCAATATCCCATGAACGGCGATTTGTATTATTATTATGCTTACGCGCTTGAGTCTTTGGGTGAAAAGGATAATATAATATTGTATTACCAAAAGGCCATTGAGGACGGCTCCACCAACCCGTATGTGTATGTGCGCCTGATGGAAGCATACCAGAAGGAAAACAAGCCTGGAAAGGTGGACGAAGTGCTGGCCAAAGCAAAGGTGAAACTGCCGTCGGATAATATGAGCATACGTTTGGCTGAAATTGACTACCTCTATTGGAAAGGTGACAGTGTGAAGGCTTCTTCCCTGTTGCACAATATTCCAGCCTCTTCCGTCCAGAATGCCGACGAACTGGTGAATCTTGCCAATTTCTACATTCGGGAGAAAGAATATGGTATGGCCAAGGACCTTCTGGTAAAGGCTAACAAGTTGTCGCCGGACAATTTCGTGGTACTCTACAATCTGGGCGTTTGCACGTACAGCCTTTCCGAACGACTGTTTGACCAGTACAACAAGGCGGCTATTTCGAACCCGAACAGCGCGCAGGCAAGGGAGTTCAAAGAAAAATCAGATGAGTGCATGAATCAATCGGCCCGCTACTTTGAGCAGGCCCGTGTACTGGAACCCAACGACAAGAGTCTTCTGATGACGTTGCGTGCAATTTACGCACGCCAGCAGTCGCCCAAATATGACGAGATTGACAGATTAATCCAATCGTTAGAAAAATAATCCAATAAAATCACACAACAAAAAAAATCAAAGCAATGAAAAAATTAACGTTTCTTTTAGTCGGCTTAATGATTAGCACGACGCTGTTTTCTCAGTCCTGCCTTGATGACGTATGGCAGTGCCTGCGTAACAACCAAGCCCCTAAAGCGAAGAAATTCATTGAGGAGTGCATGGCCGCTTATCCCGACAATGCTCAAGTGTGGCTGATGAAGGGTAATGTATATGTGAACCTTTACAATTCAGACCAGAAGAAGCTGAATGCGGACCCGAACTACACGCCCCGTTATCCAGACGCGCTGCTCACGGCCAATGAGGCTTTCATTAAGGCTCTGGAACTGGATCCGAAGGTGCAGCCCAAGACAGGTATGTTGAGTGCCATTGACGGCCAACGGCTGTGTGCCGACCCGTTTAACGAGATGGGTGCCAAATATGCCAAGATGAACGATAATGCGAATGCCCTCAAGTATTATTCGCTGGCTGCCAAGAACTACGAGCTTGGCAAGAACAAGCAGAATGCTTCCGCCATGTATTATCAGATGGCTGTTATCTATTTTGGCCAGAAAGATCAGGTCGAAGGGAAAAACATGCTCCTCAAGTCCGCCTCCACATTCCCTACACTTCATCCTGCCATTTATACAACCTTGTATGATTTGTATAAGAGTGAAAAGGATACGGTGAACTGCGGTAAAATTCTGGCAAAGGGTCTGGCCGCGTTCCCTGAAGATGAGGATATCATGAAAGCCCAGATTGATTATTTTGACATGACAGGTCAAAGTGAGAAGGTGCTGGCTTTGTGCGACACCATGCTCGCCAAGAAACCCGGCGACTTGACGGTGGCAGCCAACTGCGCCAACTACATGAGCAACGCCAAATATTTCCAGAAGGCTGAGGAAATCCTGACCGGACTTTTGGAGAAGAATCCGAACGACTTCCAGCTTAATTTCCAAATGGCATACCGCTATTTCATGGAAGTGGTGGAGTATGAAGATAAGATTGATGCGGCTATGAAGGCTAAACAATACGCCGAGGTTAACCCGTTGCGTACCGCTGAGAAGGAGATTATCCAAAAGGCCCATGAGTGGAGCCAAAAGGCATACGACATCAACGGCAACAACCAGCAGAATAACATCATGCTGCAGCAGCTGAAGGTGAAACTCCTCATGCCTGTGCCGGAAGAGTTGAAGGCAAAGGTGGATTCCTATCGTCACCAAAATTAGGAATATCCATTCTGTTAAGAAAAGCCTCGAAAGTATGATGATACCTTCGAGGCTTTTTTTCATGTTTTCTATATTTATGTGAAAAGTCTGTTAGATTCCCCTATATGATAAAAAAATGAAACAGTGTGCCGCACGTATCAAAAATATGTGTATGTTTGAGGTGGCGTATTTCCCATGTTTTGTCTAAAGGACCTCGCAGAACATGGGGTCGTCGCGGATGAAGTGAAATCCGAGGCCCTCTTAGCATAATTTGCGATAAAAAAATCAGTTTTATTTTTTGTGGCTGCAATTCTACTGGGTGTAGTGCTACAGTCTTGCGACAGAGAAGACAACAACGGTGGCAACAACGAAAGCGGCACCACGTCTGTGCAGTGGGTGGACCTCGGGTTACCGAGCGGTCTGCTGTGGGCAGACAGGAATGTGGGTGCCAATTGCCCTGAGGATTATGGTAATTACTACGCTTGGGGCGAGACCGCGCCGAAGGCGGCCTATAATATTAATACATACGTCTATTCCACTATTGTCGTTGATAGCAGTGGCCATGCTGTATTCGTACTTACTAAATACTGCAATGATGCTTCATATGGTCTCAACGGTTTTGTGGACAACTTGACCATCCTTCAGGCTTCCGACGATGCTGCTACATCTAACCTCGGCGACGGTGCTCGTACCCCGACAGAAGATGAGTGGCGGGAGCTAATAGGTCATACGACTAGCACCTGGACTATCCGGAATGGGGTGAATGGCCGCCTTCTGACTGCCGCCAACGGCAAGAGTCTCTTCTTGCCCGCTGCTGGTAACCTCATCGACACGAATCTCGTCGCGGGTGGGCAGAACGGTTACTACTGGTCGAGTACGCTGTACTTGGGCCATCACCTGACAAGCGCGTGGCACTTCTCTTTCTACTTGTCCAACCAGATTATGAACCACGACGGTTCCCGCCAGTTCGGACTCTCTGTACGTGCGGTGCGTGCCCGTTAGAACTAATCCTTTGAAAAAAAAGGCAATGATATAGAAGTTGACCTGTAGTGACAAGTTTTAATCATTGCTAATCAACCTCGTGGCACCTTGGTGCCGCACGAAACTCATTCCCCTTCTGTTTCAGAAGGGGTGGCCGCAGGCCAGGGTAGTAATATGAGGTGTTATTCCTTATGGTTTTTCATCCTGTATTCAATAAGGTATTCTGACGCTTTATATTACTACCCCGCCTTTCAGGCACCCCTTCTTAAAAAAGAAGGGGAGTTTTGGGGTGTCCGCACAGCTGTGCGGACAATGGAGGTTATGTATATTTGCTTATCAATAAAGAATATGGATGCGAAAAGTATATCTAACTACCCACACACAAACATTGGGTCAACTTCTAAATTATTGCCAAGAAAAATCAGTAGAATCAATCGCGAGACGCGGTTGCCTCCACACACAAAAAAAGGCCCCCGTTTCCGAGAGCCCTTAATTCTGAATTCTTAATTAGATTTCCCACGTGTCGCCGCTGTTCAGCAGGTCGTCCACGCATTTGTACTTTCCGTTGGCCATTTGCTCTTCCATCTGGTCTTCGTAGAGTTGCGTGTAGGAGGTCTTCTTGACGTTGCGGATCACGCCGATGGCCACGGGGAGGTCGCCGCTCATGCGGGCCAGCATCATGTGGATGCCGGTGTCCTCGGTGTCCTCGTGGTGAATCATGATGTCGTCCATCGTGATGCCGTTCTCGCCAATGGTCACGGCTTCCAAGCAACGGCCGTTGAAACGCAGACCCTTGTTTTTCTCCTTGCCGAAAATCATGGGCTTGCCATCCTCGAGGATGATGGTGCGGTCGTCACGGACGGCGCGGTCGGTGATGGCGGCGTGGGCCTTGTCGTTGAAGATCATACAGTTCTGCAACACTTCCACCACGCTGGTGCCGTCGTGCTTGGCGGCGCGGGTCATGATGTCGGTGGTGAGCTGCGGCAGGCAGTCCAACGCACGGGCGTAGAACGTGCCCTGTGCGCCCATCACCAGCTCGCCCGGGTTGAACGGGTAGTCGATGGTGCCGTAAGGAGAGGTCTTGGTGACCTGTCCGAACTTCGTGGTCGGGCTGTACTGACCTTTGGTGAGGCCGTAGATTTCGTTGTTGAAGATGGTGATGTTGAAGTCCTGGTTACGGCGCACCGCATGGATGAGGTGGTTGCCGCCGATGGCCATGGAGTCGCCGTCGCCC
>JAIKYR010000135.1 GCA_024682995.1 Bacteroidales bacterium
CTGAGCTTTTCTGCAATTATGGATTGTACCTTTTCTAAAATTTCTACTTCTGTCATAAGAATGAGTTTTTAAAATCGGCGGCAAAAATACAAAAAATATAAATACAGCATACATTTTGATTTTTTTCCAAACCATCACCTTCATCCACCATGCGCCCCAAAACCCCATATCCCAATCCACTTTTCGGCATATTTTACGTTTTTCTTCCAAAACGGGAATACATTCATATTTTTATATGGTCTTTCCACCTGTCAAAACCATCTGACATTCCAGTTTGTAGTAAAATTATTTTATTGATTCATAGATTTTTATAATAAAATAAAAAGAAAAATCGGGAACAAGTGACGCAGGTTATAAAAAAAAGACTATTTTTGCGGCCTCAAAACAAAGAGGAGTTCTTTGAAAGAAAAAATCGTCAGTGCCGATATAGCTCAGTTGGTAGAGCAGCTGATTTGTAATCAGCCGGTCGTGGGTTCAAGTCCCTCTATCGGCTCTTTACGGCACATGAGAAACATGATGGGAGAGTTCCAGAGCGGTCAAATGGGACAGACTGTAAATCTGCTGGCTAAGCCTTCGGAGGTTCGAATCCTTCCTCTCCCACTTTTTTCACCCGCGGAAGTAGCTCATTTGGTAGAGCGACAGCCTTCCAAGCTGTAGGTGGCGGGTTCGAGCCCCGTTTTCCGCTCTCTTTTAGCGGAATGCCCAGTTCTTTGACTGGGCGTTTTTGTTTTATCCTTCTAAAAAATCAGTCGTTTATTTCCGGATCATTTCCAGCTTTTGTCTGGCAATGTCAGCCAATAACCCGTTTCGCATAATGACGGTGTTGCATTTTTCCACAACTATCATCTTGTTGTTTCGAAAAGGGAACGATAATTTGTGTATTTTTGCAATCGTTTTTGAACATTCCACCATTAACCATTCAATCTTCAGATTATGAATCCCGACTACATACTGGATCAAATCAGGGGCAAGAGAATCGTCATCCTCGGGTTCGGGAAGGAGGGTGTCTCCACCTACCGCTTCATCCGCCGCCATTTCCCGGACATTCCGCTCACCGTGGCCGACCGCAGCGAAGCCTTGAAAACCGACGACCTCAACGACCCGTACCTGACGGTTGTCAAAGGAGAGAACTACGACCAAGGTTTGAACGACTACGACCTGATTTTCAAGACCCCAGGCATCAGTTTCAACCACGTCAACTATTGGATTGAGACGGAGAAGATCACCTCGCAGACCAACCTCTTCCTGGAGGCTTTCCACAAACAGGTGGTGGGCGTTACCGGCACCAAGGGCAAGAGCACCACCTCCTCGCTTATCTTCCACATCCTGAAGACGGCGGGACGCGACACCATCCTCGCTGGGAACATCGGCACGCCCTTCTTCGACATCATCGAGCAGATGACCCCCACAACCATTGTGGTGGCCGAACTGTCGGCGCACCAATTAGAGTTCGTCCGCCGCTCGCCCGACTATGCCGTGCTGCTCAACCTCTACCAAGAGCACCTCGACCATTTCAACTCCTTCAACACTTACCAGATCGCCAAGCTGAACATCACCCGTTTCCAGGACGAGCGCCAGTTCTTAGTCTATAACGGCGATGACGAGCACATCCCGGGCCTCATCAAGTCGTACCATCTGAACCGCGACCGCGTGATTTTCGGCACCGAGCCGCAGGAAGGACCCTACGCCTGCTGCCGCGACCGGAAAATCCATTTCGCCATCTCCGGCCATGTGGAGGACGAGTACGACCTCACCGACTACTACAACCTGCCGGGCACGCACAACTTCTACAACATCATGGCGGCCATGGCGGTGTGCCGGCATCTGAAGGTGTCGCACGACGACATCGCCAAGGGTCTGCGGAGCTTCCGGGGGCTTCCCAACCGTATCGAGTATGTGGGGCGCTTCCAAGGCATCGACTTCTACAACGACAGCATCTCCACGATTCCAGAGGCGACCATCGCTGCCTTGAAAGCCCTGAAGAAGGTGGACACACTCATCTTGGGCGGCTTTGACCGCGGCATTGAATACAACATATTATACAAGCACCTGCATGAGAACCCCGTTCCAAACATCGCCTTCACCGGTCCCGCAGGCGAGCGCATGATGCACGAGTGGCAGGCACAATATCCGCTGCCGGAAAACGTTATCCACGAGCAGGACTTCCGCCAGATCGTCGCCTTCGCGTTCAAGCACACACCGGAGGGGCGCATGGTGCTGCTCTCGCCCGCCGCCGCCAGCTACGACCAATTCAAGAACTTCGAGGAACGCGGGCGCATTTTCAAGAACCTTATTGTTGAATACAATCAAAAACAGACACATGAATAGAATCACCCTTCTCCTATCCGCCTCGCTCCTGCTGTTTGGAGCCTGCCAATGGAACGGCAACCGTCAGAAGGATGCCGACGAGAACGCCCCGGCAACCACGACGGAATCCGGCAACCCCTACATCTCCGACAACCAGGCCGAAGAGACCCCCACGTTGGAAGAGGACCTTTCCGGCAACGTCATCGCACTGACCGCCAGCGAGTTCACACAGCGCATCACTGACATTGACAATCCGCAGGGCTTCCGCTACAAGAGCCAAACGCCCTGTATTGTGGACTTTTACGCCGACTGGTGCCGGCCCTGCATAAGCATCAAGCCCATGATGGAAAAGATGGCGAAAAAATACAAGGGGCAGCTCATCATCTACAAGATCAATGTGGACCGCGCCCAGGACGTGTGCGCCGCCTTCGGCATCCAGAACATCCCGACGCTGATGTTCTTCAACACCACCGACCAGCCTCGCAAGATGGTCGGGGCACCGTCCGAGACGGAAATGGAAAACGCCATCCGTGATTTCTTAAAATAGCCATCCTTGAAGAGACTCTGCGCCGTCATCGGGTTATGCTGTTGCCTCATGGGGCTGCATGCGCAGATACCGTGCGACTCCATCGGATCGCAGTTCCGGCAATGGAATGCGCGCTTGGACAAGCTCAACACCGAGGATCCGGAGATCATCACCCTGCACTACTATTTCCTGCAGGATATCCGGAAGGAGATGGACCGCTTCCGAAGCACCACCCTACCCCATCTGGTCAAATGCCTTCAGTCGGACTATTATCAGACGCGAGCGCAGTTCAACCGCATCGCCAACAAGTCGGACCGTCTGAACGAGATCCTTACGGTGCAGAAGCAGCAGGTGGATCATCTGTTCTACCTGCGTGCGCAGGAGGAGATGGCCTTTTCCGACACAGGTGCCGCCCTTTACAACCTGGACCGCGCCCTACAATTCAACAAATACAATCCCGACGCGCTGCTGCTCAAGGCACAGCTGCGTCTTCGCCAGAGCCGCTACAAGGAGAGTGTGGAACTCATACACCTGCTCTACACGAAATCGGAGCTGACGGAGGAGCAGGAGCGGGCTGTCTCGGACTTCTCGCTCCAACTGTACGACAAGCTGTACAGCATCGGCAGCGCCTACATCCAATCGGGGCAGTCGGCCGACGCGCTGGAGGTGTTCTTGGCCCTGGAGCAGTTCTGCTCCAACATGCCATCGGGCTACTGCAACGACGACTACTATCATGGCATCCTGCTCTCGCGCGAGGGCGTCTATGAGTCGTACCTTGCCATCGCCCGCGAGGCCGAACGGCGCCACAACATGGAGATGGCCCGGAAGTTCTACCAATACGCCGACGAGTACCGCAAGAACAACCAGCGGAAGGCAGATTAGCATTCATTCTATCCCTCTGATTTCCATAAAGTACGTATAATTACGATTTACGGTTTGCGATTTGCGTTTTGCGGTTTGCAATTTCCGGTACCCTGAATGGCTGGGGATTCCGCTCAACGCTACCGCGTTTCGCGGAATGGTGCGCGTCCTCCATGACAAGAATACGGCGGCACAAGAATTTGAATTTTAGGGAACGGCCGTCTGCCGCCGCCTGAACAGCAAGTGCGACGTGCACCATTCCGCCGGCGACGACAGGAGCGGCGGAATCTCCTCACGTCCCGGTTAGTTTTAAATCCAACGTTTGGGGAGCAGTTTACAAAACATCCCCGTCAGGGGATCCATATTTGTAGCCAGGGAACGCGCCCGTCCCGCCACAACGCCGTCAGGCGTTGCATATCTGTAGGAATAAGGCCCACGCACGCATAAATGCCCCGATAGGGGCAAAAGCCCGGTACGAATGATGCCGCCGCCTGAACCACGTCCCGGCAGGGACGTAAGCTCGGTAGAATCGTGCATACGCACGCAATGTCGCGGCGCGGCAGGCGCGTACCACGGAGAACGGAGGGCTACAGTATAAGAACATATGATTGAGCCATAAAGTAGTTTTGTGTACAAAAAACAAGATGCATTAGTCGGGGAACAACCTGCTGTCAAACAGAAACAGACATTCTTTTAAATATATTTTATCTTGTCTAATGAAAAGAGCCGGAATGCACTCTGTTATTTCTATACCAATTATTCCATCATCATATGTGAAATAAAAAAATGGTTTATCCCAATCAACATAGTAGAACTCCGTACTGTCATTGACAATGATAGGATTGTTAATGTCATTATATGGTTTATACTTAAAACAATAGATATCCTGATTGCCATCCTTACATTCTGTTTTTTGCCAGATAATCAATATTTTGTATCCATTGAAATCCAACGGGCCCTGCTGATTCCTTTTTTTATCAAAAAAAAGAAACCAATTTTTTCCGTTATTAACCGAGACATACCATTTCCCTTTTTTCTTTTTAAACAAGTTGTCAAATGACATTTGAAATGTTGATTTATCTGTTATGGAAAATGTGTTGTGGTTATAATGTATCACTTCTATAATTAATGGGTTATAGAATGTCGTGTCACTCCATTCATTATATGAATCAAACACATATTCTCTACATTGCGCTGAAATGTGTATTGACACTAAGAACAAGAAACCGCACAAAAAAAACAGTTGTCTAATCATGATTAATCTTCTTGACGGGCTTCGGGAGCCTTATTAATTAATAACAAATTCAATCGGATATTAAAAGCTTGTATTTCTTTTTCTTCAGAATTTCCATTTTTTCTTGATTGACTGTTTATGTATTCTTTAAATTCGTTTGATTTCGTTAGTCCGCACCAAGAAAGAATCTCTAAATCATCATTTGAATAGCCCAAATTGTTTGTTTCTTTATATTCAATGAGCCCCAAGAGAACTTTCTCTCTGTCAAATCCATCATGATTGGGTGTTTGAATGTTGTCTAACTTGTTGTTAGCATGGATAATCTCATGTAGTAGTACTTGAACCTTTGCAATTTCTGAAAACTCTATTCCATTTGGTCTTCCATATTCAGAAAAAATATCTCCACTTATGATAATTCCACTTTCCCTTATTAAAATGCTTTTGTTGATTCCATCTCGACCAGCATTTGATGTGAATGGATTCGTGTTGTAATCCAAATGAAAACTCAGTTTATTATCGTTGTTGGAAAATCTGGAAGATAGTTGTTTATATACATTGTTTTTCGTCATCTTTTGGAAAACAATATAATATGTGGAGTTTATAAATTTATTGGACGGCACAATATCTTCCCCCTCCGGATCCACCAACTTCACCGGGTTATCCGCGCAATACACATACGGGCTTAGAGAAGGATATTTGTCACTCATCGGATCCACACTGAGCCAGATGCTCAGGTCAGAGCTGTAATACCTTGAACCGAAGTAGGATAGACCCGTTTCCGCGTCCTTTTCTTTCGCGGAGAAGGTGAAAATCCAGCGGACAGGGGGCAGGGGACAGGGAACAGTGGATGGTTGGACAAGGGAAATGCAGGCCGTAGGTCTGCAGGGCTTGGTAGCAATGGCGGCACACGGGCACACACGCACACCGTAGGTGTGCGGGCATTTGGTGCGCGTCTGCGGGATTGGCGGGCTATATGTGCGGGTGCGTTCATCCATTCCGCCGCGAAATTACAAAATAATTACAAATCACCCGTTCTATTTCACGTTGGGTATGGGCAATTGCATTTTTTCCATGGCTGCAGGTCGTCACTTCCGCGGCGTGAGGGCTTTGGGCTTCGTGGCACGCGTGTGCCGCGCCGCGATGGTGCGTGGCACGCAGCCCAGCCCCCACATTACGCTCGCTACGCTCGCTTATGCGGAGTTATTGAGAGGATGTCTCTTCGAGACATTGCACACGCCTTCCGTGCCGCGATATTGCGTGCGTGGGGCCCCGTTTCTACAGATATGCAACGCCTACGGCGTTTTGGGGGATAAAGAACGAAGAACAGAGAACAAAGAACCGAAAACCACAAATCGTAAAACCGCAAATCGAAAAAATCACTACCTTTGCCCCCTCAATGAACCGTCTCCGCACATATAACCCTACCACTTCCCGCTGCACGTTTTCCGCGCCGCCCGCGCAGGCGCATGGTGGAATGCCGGACTTGGGCGGAACGAAACAGCGCAAACTTACTGAGAACAAGTGTGTTTATTGTTTTTTCCCACTTGACAGGATTTCGAAATCATTGTAGCAAAAGTAAATTACTGTAAAAATTAAACCAATAACAATATTCCACATCGATAGCCCGTTTTACATTTTCCATATTATACCCATTATAACATGAAAAAAATCCACATTCTGCTTCCACTTTTATTCATTGGCATTATGAACAACAATTTTGCTCAACAGACACCCGCTGAAATCAAGAACAGACTGACCGAATATGAGCTGATGCTTCAGCGCGATGACAACGGTTTCGAACAGGTCTATCGGGCCATCGGGCAACAGATACAGCAGCAGGAGAGCCATCCCGCCAACCGCGCCGTATGGCACAGCTGCATGGCCAGCCTGCTCACCCGTTACTACCTCAACAACAGCTACCGCATACTGGACCGCACCCCGATTGAGGGCGAGCTACCGAACGACCTCAACGTATGGGATTTGCAAACGATAGTGAAGCAGATTGTATTCCACTACCAGCAGTCGCTCCGTGATGCGGACCTGCTGATCAAAGTTCCCCTGAAAGACTATGCGGCGATATTGGACATGGTGCCCACGGAGCCGTACCGCCCTACCCTGTACGACCTGTTAGCGAACCGCGCACTGGATTTTCTCTCCGACCGGATCAAGGAGATGCCCATCCCCGTCACACCGTTCGATGCCAACAACGGGAAATACTGGTCCGAAAACGAAGTCTTCACCAATATGCTGATCAACTCGCCGGACGAGTACTCCTTTTCCTATCTTTCCCTGAAAATCATGCAGACGCTCACGCGCCTGCACCTGCGCGATGCGGAACCGTACGCCCTATTGGATGTCACCCTGCGCCGCTACGAGTATCTGTCGGAAAAGACCAATCTGGACAATGCGCAGGAAACCCTTTTGAAGGAGCTTCTGAAACTGGAAGAACATTACCGTGGGAAGAAGGGCTACGAGATGATCGCCTACAAGTTAGGAGAATATTATCAAAACAGGGCGGATTCCTATAACGAAGAACAACATCCGGAGTACCGCACCGACTTCATCACGGCCATTGAGTGGTACAAGAAAACGATAGCGGCAGCCCCGAAATCCATAGAGGCCAACAATGCCCAAATTGCCCTGGACAACATCCAAGCACGTTCCATCCAATTCTCCGTGATAGGCACCATGCCCGCCAACCAGCCCAACCTCATCAACTTCTCCTATAAAAACAGCGATGTCATCCGTCTCCGCGTGATTCCGATGACAAAGGATGAATACAGCAGAATCTTATCGTCAAGCACTCCTTTCCCGCTGTTCATTGCCCGGAAGCACGTCTATGAGACTACCATTCCCGCACCCAACGAGGGGGATTACCGCACAAAGCAGGGACATTTCCTGCTGCCACCAATCGAGAAAGGAAGCTACCTCCTGCTGGCCTCCAACGGTCCCTTCGACAACAGCAATCAAAAGGAGTTTGCGTTCACTTTTGTACAGATGACCGGCCTGGCGGCCACCTATCGGCAAAACGCCAACCAATACGACTTTTTCGTCTTTGACCGGGTGACGGGGCAGCCCATCAGCGGGGCATCCGTTTCCATCAAATGCTATGACGACTACCGGCGCTGGCATCTTACCAGCCAAGAGAAACTGACCACTGACAAAGAGGGACGATGCAGCTATACTTTCACAAACAAACAGGGCAACACTTACTTGGATGTGGTTGTTTCCAAAAACGGGGATGACCTCACCCTCATCCAGAACAAACGGATATACACCCTGAACGATTGGAGTTCCGCCGACCGCAAAACATACATCTTCACCGACCGTAACATCTACCGTCCCGGGCAGACCGTCTATTACAAGGGTATTGTCATGGAAATGCGCGATCCCGGGCTACAATCTTCCAAAATGGGAAACCGCGTGATGGCGGATGTGCAGGAAGAGGTTTCCTTCCGGGATGCCAACTTCCAGATTTTAGAACGGGTCACCAAGACCACCAACGAATACGGCTCGTTCTCCGGCAGTTTCGTGCTGCCCACCACAGGTCTTACCGGACGTTTTTCCATCGACTGCAAGCATGGTGTCAAGTACATCTCCGTAGAGGAGTACAAGCGGCCCACCTTTGAGGTGACGATGGAGCAGCCCAAGGAGCAGTTCAAGATTGACCAAGAGGTGGAGGTCACCGGTAACGTGAAGGCCTACGCCGGCTACGCCTTAGAGGGGGCCACCGTCAAATACAAGGTTGTGCGCGAGGCCACCTTCCCCTGGTGGCGGTGCTGGTGGTGGACTCCGAGCAGCCCTACTCAGCAGATAGCCTCCGGCGAAGTCGTCTCTGAGGCGGACGGGACCTTCCGCATCCGCTTCACGGCCCTGCCCGACCTGGAGAACCAGCGGCACGACCCGCTCTACAACTTCAAGATCTCCGTGGATGTCACCGATATCACCGGGGAGACACATTCCGCCAACAGCAGCGTGCGCATCAGCAAAAAAAGTCTGCTCATTAATGCGGACATTCCTCAGCAGATAGCCACCACCGACAAGAACAGCTTCCTTGTGAGGGCCACCAACTTAGCCGGCGAAGCACAGAAGAGCACGCTCCGCTACACCATCGAGGCGTTGCAGACACCATCCGAGTACAAATACGGCTGCCCGCGCCACGACTATTACCTCTCCGACTCTGCCACCATGATGAAGGCCCTGCCCTATCTGAACCTGCAAAACGACAAGCGTCCCGAAAACTGGAAGGTGATGAAGAGCGTCTGCAGCGGGACCTTTGAAACGGATGGAAAGAACACCTTCGCCATCCCCAATCTGGCCAATTTCAATGAAGGCACTTACAAGATCACCTTTATCACACAGGATAAAGACAACAACGAAATACGGGAGGAATCATACATCACCGTTTATCAGAAGGAGAGCAAAAAATCCGTCACCTACAAGCCTCTTTGGATTCATCAGGAAAAAGGCGACATCAACGAGGTGGGACAAACCGTTCATGTTACCGTGGAGAGCTATTTGAAAAACGCCTACGTGCTTTGCGAGATCATCTCCAACAATCGCGTGATTGAATCCAAGTGGGTGAACCTCAACCGCGGCAAGACATCCTTCACCTACAACCTCACAGAGAAAGACCTTGGCAACGTTGTATTCCACGCCTTCACGGCACAGAACAACAACCAATACGATGAAAACCTCACCATCTATGTGCCCTATTCGCACAAGGACATTGACTTCGAGTTCATCACCTTCCGCGACAAGACGATGCCGGGAAGCACCGAGCAGTACCAGATCCGCCTGAAAAACAAGAATGGCGACAAGGTGGCCGCCGAAGTGCTTTGTTCCATGTACGATGCCTCTTTAGATGCTTTCGCCTCACCTAATTATTTCAACATAAACATCGTTCAATGGTGGAATAACAATTTATACCAATATTCGTTTAATAATTCCTGTGCCTACTTCTCATCCAATCATAACACCCCAATAACTAAAAAGCAACCATCATACCTGAAAGATCGCGAATATCCCCGACTTGAATTCCTCAATGACTGGTATTCACACAGGTATTTGGGTAGAGTTTATAAAAGTCCGCAACAACAAGAGGTTGTTCTCAACGTTGTGGAAGACAACCTCAAAGTTTCAACGGATATAGATTTTGTGGAGGATGAAGTTATTATGGAAGACGCTGCAGGCATTGATATGGAAACTATGATAGGCCAAACCTATTCCTGGTCAAACGACGGCAAAGAGGCGGCAGCAGGCTCCTCGGAAGAGCCGCAGGAGCAGGGCGGCATCCGCACCAATTTCAACGAGACGGCCTTTTTCTACCCCGACCTGCACACCGACAGCAACGGCGACGTGCTCATCACCTTCACCATGCCGGAATCGCTGACCCGCTGGAAGCTGTTAGGCTTTGCGCACAACACGGACCTTATGACCGGCAGTTTCGAGAAGTATGTGCAGACCTACAAGAAGCTGATGGTGGTACCCAACACGCCGCGCTTCCTACGCGAGGGCGACATGCTGATTCTGTCGGCCAAGGTGGTCAATATGGACAGCGTCACCCAATGCGGCAACGTCACGCTCACACTCCGCAACCCGTTCAACAATGCCGATTTACGCATTGTCGATGGAGAGAACGCGCAACCGTTTGAGGTGAAACCCGGTGCATCGCAGGAGGTGCATTTCCGCGTGCGCGTGCCGGAGAACCTCGGTGCCGTCACATGCCGCATTGAGGCCCGCAATTTAGAGACACCCGCCTTCACGGACGGCGAGGAGCGCACCCTGCCCATCCTCACCAACCGCATCCTGATAACGGAGAGCCTGCCGCTGCACATCTCCGGCAAAGGCAGCAAGAGTTTCACCTTCGACCGGTTGAAGAATAGCTTCGCCGCCACCGCCAGTAAAACCCTGACCACGCAATCCCTCACGCTGGAGTTCACCCCCAACCCGATATGGTACGCCATCCAGGCCATGCCCTATCTGATGGAGTATCCCCACGAATGTAACGAACAGATTTTCAGTCGCTATTATGCCAATACGCTGGCCACCAACATCGTAAACAGCCATCCGCGGGTGAAAGAGGTCTTCAACGAATGGCTCAACGCCACACCAGACGCCTTCTGCTCACAATTAGAGAAAAACCAGGAACTCAAATCCGTCCTGTTGGAGGAGACCCCCTGGGTACTGGATGCGCAGAACGAATCCGCCCGCAAACAGAATGTAGCCTTGCTCTTCGACCTGCAACGCATGGCCAAAGAGGGCAAAAACGCCTGCAAGAAGTTGGAAGACCAGCAGAACGGCGACGGCGGTTGGTCGTGGTTTGCCGGCGGACAGAGCAGCACCTACATCACCGAACACATCGTGGCGGGTGTAGGCCATCTGCAGGTACTGCACGTGAAATCCGACTTAAAATCGAACACCATTCAAAAGGCTATCAACTTCATTGACAAGAAGATGAATGAATACTACCAGAAATGGCAGAAACAGAACCAGACTAGCAGTTGGGGCGACATCCACTACCTGTATGCCCGCAGTTTCTTCCTGAGTCAGAAGGTGATTGCGGCCCATCAGGAAGCCTACAACTACAATCTGGCCAACATCAAGAAAAACTGGAAGAAGCAGTCCATCTACATGCAGGGCATGATTGCGCTCATCTGCCATCGCAACGGCGACACACAGACCGCCAAGGCTATCATCGCCAACATCAAATCCATGGCGCAATACTCCGAAGAATTAGGAATGTTCTGGAAGAAAGCTGGATACGGCTATTACTGGTACGAAGCACCCATTGAACGGCAAGCCCTGCTCATCGAGGCCTTCAACACCATCACCCCCCTCGACATGGAATCCATCGAGAAGATGCAACTGTGGTTGCTCAAGCAGAAGCAAACGCAGAGCTGGCCCACCACCAAATCGACCACAGAGGCCATCTACGCCCTGCTGCTGAACAACGACCAGATAGAAAACACCAGCGGCGTACGGTTATCGTTAGGCGACCACTGGACCTACACCGAAGGCGACGCTTCCATGCAGGCGGAGGCCGGCACCGGATACATCAAGAAAAGCTGGAAAGGTAGCGAGGTGACTGCAAATATGGCCAATCTGAAGATTGAAAAACAGACCTCCGGCCCTGCGTGGGGCGGCCTCTACTGGCAGTATTTAGAGAATCTGGACAAGGTGGACCACAGCCAGGACGGCGATTTCAACATACAGAAGCAGTTGTACAAAGTGGAGGTTGGTGACAGCGGCGAGGTGCTCACCCATATCACGGAGGATTCGCCGCTGCAGGTGGGCGACAAGGTACGCGTGCGTGTGGAAATCCGCACCGACCGCGACATGGAGTATGTGCATCTGAAGGACATGCGGGCCTCGTGCTTTGAGCCGGTGAACGTGCTGTCGGGCTACCGCCATCAGGACGGGTTGTGGTACTACGAAGCCACGAAAGATGCCTCCACCAACTTCTTCATCGACTACCTGCCCAAAGGCACCTACGTGTTCGAATACACGCTGATGGCCACCATGGCAGGCACTTACAGCAACGGACTCACCACCATCCAGTGCATGTACGCGCCGGAGTTCACCTCGCACAGCGAGGGCATCCGCGTGACGGTGAAGTAGCGAAAGGTATTATCGGAAGATTGAGGAGGCCGGCAGCATTGTGGCCTACTTCGCGTTCCTGCCAAGTCCGGAACCCACGTACGCCAAAATCTACGACGGCGAGTGGTTGGACGACACGCGACCGTATCACGTCATCCACCGCATCGCAAGCTTCCCGGAGACACATGGCATCTTCCAGGATATCATGATGTTCTGCTTCGCGAGAGAATGCAATATCCGCATCGACACACACCGCGACAACCGCATCATGCAGCACAACATCCTGAAGCACGGGTTCACCTACTGCGGCATCATCCACTTGGCCAACGGCGACGAGCGTCTGGCGTACCAGAAAATTAATTACATCTGAAAAACTAATAATAAAGGAGCCCGAGGACATTCCAGACCACGCCCTCGAACCCCGTCAGGGGTTCCCTATCTGTAGCCGTTGGCGATGCGGTATTCCCCACAACCCCGTGAGGGGTTGCACAACGGGTACGACAATGTTTCGGCAACCCGTTGAATATGAATCCCCTATTGTTTGGGTTGCAAAGATAGGAAAAAGATGCAACAAAACGAACTTTGCTTTTTGTATTTTTGCAGCCTCTTATTCTACTTTATTAAGAGACACTTCATTATCGCTTTCCATAAAGCCCAATCATCATGCCCACCCTCACCATCCGACACAAACGACACTGGTATGAGCCGAGGTTGCCGCACGCGGTCTTCCTGAACGGCTATTATGCCGGCATGATGAAAAACGACCAACTGCAGGGCGAAATACCGCCAGGCAGCTACGCACTGCGCGTGCAGTTCGGCGGGCGCGTCCCGCTGGGCAAGAAAGGCAAAAGCATCGATCTGTCATTGTCCGCCACCGAGCAGGTGAACATTCCCCCGGCCGGCGAGACGGTGTGTGAGTTCCACGACCGCGAACGGCTGTGGAACATCCTTTTCGATATCGACCTAGTACTCTGGATCGTGTCGTGGTTCGTCACCATGCCTCCGCTCTACAAGATCCTCTCCAACGCCTTCTTCGTTATCTGGCTGGTGCGTTTAGTTATTATACGGAAACGGTATTACAAAATAACAATGGTTGAGCCAACATGCGAACCTACAACCTGTTAGGCCTCACTCTAAAAACTCAACAGTACGGATCTTTTCTGGCCTCATCACAAAAATCATAAAAAAGCAAATCATAAAAGACTCACTCAAAATACAAACTCCCCTTATCCAGCACTATTTCTTGATGATTTTGCTTGTTTCAACACCATTGCTGGTGATCATTCGGAGTATGTAGGTTCCCGCAGTATAGTCCGATAAATCAACGGAGAATTCTTTTTCACCCACATTTTTTTGGAAAAGCATTCTCCCAAACAGGTCGAAAACTTGCACTTCCGACACGGGCTGTATTTCAGCAAACACAGACACGTTGCCGTTGGATGGATTGGGGAAAACCTTGACATTCCCCACGTTGTTTTCTCCGATAGCACTGGGCAATTCCGGACCACGGATGCCGATGATGATCGCATGGTTGCTGTTGAATCCGTATGAGCTGCAGCTGGTGAGGGCGTAATAGCCGTTTTGCTGTCCGCCCCAACCCCAGTTGAAATGAAAATAGTCGTCGTCTTGGTAACCGTCGCAGGTCCAAACATGCCCTCCATAGCTTCCACTTCCACCGTACATGAAGGGTGCACCCTCATCGAGCTCGTCTTTCAAGTACTTGAGCCATACCGCTGAAGAAAGACTTCCACGCTCTATATACCGTATCGTGGTGGGATAAGAAAAATATGTTGAGAAGGCGGATACAATCTTGTTGGAGTTGCACACACTCGCAGACGGACCGTAATTCATGTTGACGGCCACCCCACAATGATACAGCAGCGTGGCAATGGCGTCCACGCAACTGTCCGGATGATTGCCTGCGGTGAGCTTGTCGGGCATATTCTCATAATGGTAGGTTGTCGCGCCGAAATTGGCAGACAAGGTGCCATAGTTGCTGCTGTTATAGGTATGGCTGCCAGTGCCAGTGGTGGGGTATTTCCAATAGCGCATCACCTGCCCCATCACGAGGGCCCCGCACCCCACAGCTGCATGGCCGCCGTAAGCAGAGTGACCGCTTGCATCGGCCGGACAGAGATCGTTATAATATTTGGTCTGATTCCATTCGTTGTTGCCGAGCAACGGGCTGACTATCGTATCCCCATCTTTTATGGCAGGGATAACGTCTGAAAGCAACGTCTCCCACTGTTGTAGGGCGAGTTTATTTTCAAATTGTTGGTTATCAACTACATATTGAATTTCTTCTGTATATCCATCCAAGAAAAAACGAATATGGGCAGGGATATTTTCGGTGACAAAAGCCCCTTCATCGGAGAAAGCTAAAATGGGCTGCACCCGGTCGTCGCCAGCCACGATGACAAAACCATCCATATTGAAATTGAACACATAAAAACTGGCTCCAGCACCCTTTTCGCCACGGAGCGCAGGTGCCGCGTAGGCAACTGTGGGATTAAGAGCTTGGGAAGCACGATGGTACTTCATGGCAAAGAAGTGGGAGGCCACAGTGCGGGCGGTTGTTTCATCCACCGATTTAGCGGATACAGTACCCAGCAACATCACCAGCAAAACGATGAAAATGGGGATTTTCATTTTCATAACCTGATCATTTATTCAATTAACAATCCGCATATTCACTTCAAAATCTGCGTCGTGTGATTCTTCGTGTCCACCTTGCCGATGGCATCGATGATGATGCCGTTTTCGTCGATGACGTAGGTGGTTCGCAGCGTGCCCTCGGTCACCTTGCCGTACATCTTTTTCTCGCCCCAAGCCTCGTAGGCCTTCAAGATGGTGAGATCGGTGTCGGCGATGAGATGGAAGGGAAGCTCGTATTTGGCGATGAACCGCTGATGGGAGGCGGCGCTGTCGCGACTGACACCGAGAACGCTGTAACCCAACGCCATAAAACGTTCATAGTTGTCGCGCAAGTCGCAAGCCTCGGCGGTACAGCCGGGAGTGCTGTCCTTGGGATAAAAATAAAGCACCAATTTCTTTCCGGCAAAATCTGCCAGTTTGACGGAATTCCCGTTTTCATCAAGACCCTTGAAGTCAGGGGCTTTCATACCTATTTGCAGCATCGTGTTTTGGTTTTTGAAAGTGCAAAGATACGCAAAAGCCAGGAAAAGTTGTATTTTTGCGCAAACGTTTTTAAGACGGATTATGAAAAAAATCTCCCTCACCGCCCAAATCGGCATCGCCCTCGTGCTAGCCGTGATTGCCGGCATTCTGCTGCGCCACCAGGCCGACTTTGTCAACACCTACATCCAGCCCATCGGCATCATCTTCCTCAACCTGCTGAAGTTCATCGTGGTACCGCTAGTCCTGTTCTCTATTATGGCGGGCATCCTGTCGATGAACGACATCTCCAAGGTGGGCAAGCTGGGACTCCGCGCCCTACTCTACTTTATGACAACGACCCTTTTCGCCGTGACGTTGGGACTAGTGGTGCCGTCTCTGCTGAAGGGCATCCTGCCGCTCATCCGTATCAACACGGAGGCGGCCGCCGAGGTCGTTGAGACACCGCATCTGACAGTGATGGATCAGATTGTCAACATGTTCCCGAATAATATCCTCGAGCCTGTGAGTTCCATGGCAATGATGCAGATTATCGTGATCGCCCTTTTCTTCGGCATTGCGATGGTGCATGTGGGCGAGAAGGGCGAGATGGCCCGCAAGGTGACGCTCAGCTTCAACGACGTGGTGGGCAAAATCCTGGAGTACATTATGGCGTTGGCACCCATCGGCGTGTTCTGTATGTTGACGCCCGTGGTGGTGGAGAACGGTCCGGCGGTGCTGGGCTCCTACGCGGCACTGTTGACATTGGCCTACCTGTGCTTCGCCATCCACGCGGGGGTGGTCTATTCCTCGGCTGTGGGACTGATCGGACACCTCTCCCCACTGAAATTCTTCAAAGGGATGCAGCCGGCCATGTTGTTCGCCTTTTCCAGCGACTCGTCTGTGGCCACACTGCCCTACACGATGCAGTGTACGGAAAAATTGGGGGTTAATAAAGATATCGGACGTTTTGTGCTGTCGTTGGGTGCGACCATCAATATGGACGGTGTCGCCATTTATCTGTGTGTGGCCTCGGTATTCATGGCGGCCTGCTGCGGCATCGACCTCACCATGAGTCAGTACTTGGCCATCGCTTTTGCTTCTACCGTTGCCTCCATCGGCACACCGGGCATCCCGGGCGGCAGTTTGGCGCTGATGGCGATGGTGTTCGCCTCGGCGGGCATCCCGGTGGAGTGCGTGGCCGTGGCCGCCGGCATCGACCGTATCATCGATATGGGTCGCACCGTCATGTCGGTCACTGGCGACGCCTCATGCGCGGTGGTGATGCAAAGGATTGTAGGGAAGAAGTTGTGAGAACCGGATTCTGGAAAACTACCTGTCCATGGGCACCTACGTATTTGAATAACCAGTAATATTCGAATGCAACGAGAGGAACGAATGTAGGGTGAAAACAAACCTATTGGAGCCTTTCAACCACATTTGCATTTCACTCTTTCACAGATTTTATGATGCGGGTTGTCGGTTAATCCCGCAGGCATCGTACAGAATGTGCACACGACTCTCCGGAGCCGCCAACAGGATTTGACACTATTGGGATATTGTCAATCCTGCGGTAATAGGCGCTATGACTCGACTGATATGGATATTGGGAAGGAACCTTTGTGGAACTCCAAAAAAAAGCAGATGACCCAAAGGAGGCATACGTATTGGAAGCATTGAACATACCGGCGGGTCGAGCTGAGAAACCGCTCATGTTGTACGGTCCTGTGGATGCTCCTGGAGCACATTCTTGAGATGATTCTGCCCAACCTACACTATCAGCCAAAGCCTTGGCATAAAACAGGCCATTATTGTCACACCAGAACCAGTTTTTACTTTTTACGAAATTCAACATGGTGTTCAATTCGTCATACGTGGGAACATGCCACCCGGTAGGACAAACACCCTGACACGGATTACTGCCGGAGAAATTGTACAAGGCAGCATTCCAGTCGTAAAGATATCCAAACATGGACACATTAGCTGTATCGCCATTGGGTGGGTAGCGGTAGTACCACCAGCCATAAGCGTCCGATTTCATGGGTATGGTGTCCCCGTTGGCAAAGTGCGTAACACGCATATTCTCTCTCATCCAACATTGGTCTCCCACCTGCACCGTATTATACACATTTCCATCAACATCCATCACCGTTGGTATTCCGTCGCACGGAGTACCCGTTTGTGTAGTAATGAAATGCAACATGACAGGATAGTTGGCAGTTAAAATCTGCGTAACTGGCAAACTCTCCACCAACTCTCCATTATGCGTAAAATATCCGATGTAGCGAATGCGATCCGTGGCGTCTATCGGTCTTACAATGGAACTTCTGGATGCGGATTTCACATTTCGAGGTGTATCTCCATCACTTTTCATTCCCAAGTGTAAAATGGAATTACCATTTCCCCCACCTGTATTTAGCAATTTTACTGAATGTTTTTTCCCTTTTTGTCTCACTGTAAGGACATGGACACCTGTTTCTTCCAATGAGACACGGAATAGATAATCCCCACTCTGCATACATTCGAGCGCATGTGTCATCACAACCCGACCACGCATATCAGTTATTACCAGCTTAAGGGAACCTGACACCACATGCCGGACACAAACCTGCGTTATACCATGAAACGGATTTGGCATCGGATTCACTATAGCGACATCATCGACATCCAGTTCTTCAATGCCTGTTGTATTTGTAAAAATTATTGCGGAATCCGGATTCACAATGGTGTCCATCCACTGCTTGCTCAGATTTTGAACGGTTAGTTTTTCTAACCGCACAGGCCTGTCATCTCTGTCCACAGCTTTCACGACTACAGAATAGGATTGTCCATCAACACCTGTTGCAACGGCCAGCATGGTCAAAATCGCAATAGTGGCTCTATAAACAAAGTAAAATGGATTTTCTTTTCTCATGCAAAATGTTGTATTATGTAAAATGGAGTGCATTCTTTTCAGAATCCTGCGAACGGCATGAACAGCGGCGGAAGCAGCAAGAAGAAGCCGAGGATAATAAGGGCAAGCAGGAATTTCCAGATGAATTTGAACCACTTGGCGTACGGAATCCGAGCCACACCCAGCACGCCGATCAGCACGCCGGAGGTGGGGGTGATCATGTTGGTGAAACCGTCGCCGAACTGGAAGGCCAGCACTGTGAGCTGGCGCGACACGCCCATCAAATCCGACCATTCGGCCATCATCGGGATGGTGAGTGCGGCCTTGGCGGAGCCGGACGGGATAATCAGATTGAGCAGATTCTGAACCACATACATCACTCCCGTGGTGCCCACACGCCCCGCATCGCCAAAGCCCTGCGAGACGGCATACAGGATGGTGTCGATGATCTTGCCGTCTTCCAAAATGATGATGATACCGCCGGCCAGACCGACCACCAACGCGGCCACCATGATATCCTTGCAGCCCTCCAAGAACAGTCGCACAATGCGGTCGAACTTCAAATTATAGGCAAACCCCGCCGCTATCCCCATGGCAAAGAAAAGTCCGGCAATCTCCATCACATACCAGCCGTAGCCCAGCACCCCAATCACCAAGACCACGATGGTTAGAAGCAGCAAAGTGAGGATGAAATGGTGCGCCGACTTGCGGGCGGCGAAGAATCCTAATAGAATATAACATCCTGCCACTATGGGGAATACAACCATCCGATGACTACCCAGTCCAACCGTAATGTCTGTCTTGGGGATGGCAATCGCGCAGAACAGCAGCACCGCCGCGATGATTCCATAAACCACC
>JAIKYR010000174.1 GCA_024682995.1 Bacteroidales bacterium
CGCAAAGACTCCTGCTCCTCCGAAACTAAGGCTATGAATTGTTCTCGTGTCATTCGGAGATTTATTTCTCGGTTATCCGTTTCTCTTCAGTCTCTATCTCACTCTGTAGCATCTTCTTGCTGACAAAGTAATGGATGATAAGGGCTATACCTACGGCCGTCAAGACGCCGCCTCCGACTACTCCAGTGGTCTTGTCCCCTAAAAACACAAAACCAAACAAATGGGTGAAGAAGAGGACTATACCGGTTAATGTGCAGATACAGCCGCCCAAAAGTTTTTCTAACAGTCTTTCTTTCAGTGGTTTCTTGCCGTCTTCCGACGACATGTCCAGTTTGTCTAACACTTCGGCCGGGTCAAGATCTGGGTTTTTCTCCAACAGGGCCATCAGAATTTCCGTCTTCTTGTCGATTTCGTGATTTTTCCGTTTGTTGGTCATCCACAAGACTATCAGCGGTAATGCGATGCAGACTCCGCCGAATACGAGTACCATCGCAAGGATATCTACAATTTCTTTCATAACTATTTATTTTTTTAAGGTTATACTTTCCCGTTTTTTTCCGAATTGATTCAACTGTTAAACGGATGAAGTGGACAAAAGGTGACATTTGAGGCTAAAAAAATTGTACCTTTGCATCATAAATTCATTAAATAATAGTACTATGTTTTTCCAAGTTTATGGGGCTAACGCCCTGGCTCAATGGGGAATGTTACTCGTCGTTCTCGTGGGTCTCATCCTATTCAACGAGTTTGCTCGTCGCACCAAAGCTGGCGGCATCATCACCTTTTTCGTCATCCCCGTCATTCTGACGGTTTATTTCGTGGCCATAGCCATTGGTGCGCGTGCCGGAGCCGACTGGGCAGTGAACAACCAGACGCACGTCTATATGAACGGCTGGTTCCACTATGCCAAGCTCTACGCCGCCCTTACCGGTTGCATCGGCTTCATGATGATCAAATACAAATGGGGCATCGGCGCCAAGCACTGGTTCAAACCGTTTCCGTTCATCATCGTGGCCATCAACATCCTCATTGCTGTGGCTTCCGACTTTGAGTCCGCTATCATGGGTTGGAACAAGTGGTGGCTCTCCAGCGAGGGCGTGTGGCTCTATGGCGGCTGGCACAACGTCATGAACGGCGTCGCTGGTCTGCTCAACATCCTCTGTATGACCGCATGGTGGAATGTGTTCCCCTCCAAGGACAAGAAAGACATGATTTGGGCCGACATGGCCTGGGTCTTCATCGTGGTTTATGACATCTGGAACTTCGCCTACACTTACAACTGCTTGCCTACACACAGCTGGTTCTGCGGTATCGCTTTGTTGCTTGCCCCGACGATCGCGGCTATCTGCTGGAACCGTGGCGGTTGGATCATGAACCGTGCCAACACGCTGGCTATCTGGTGCATGTTCGCACAGGTGTTCCCGCTCTTCCAAGAGACTTTCAAAGACGGTTTCCAGGCCTTCAAGTGGGCTGTGCTTCCCGTGCAATACCCCAACGGTATTGATACTATCACGGAGATTTACGCCGCTGCCGGCGGTGAGGCTGCCGCTGTGGGCACCACTGTGGAGACCGTGGCCGGCAACCCGACCATGATGACCGTGATCAGCGCCCTGGCTCTTATCACCAATATCATCGCCCTGTGTTACATCATTGCCCAATCCAAAAAGCGTCACATCAACCCGTACAAGGAAGATGTCTTCATCAACCAGAAGTACTACAAAGACGCTGTGGCAAGAGCCGACATGGAGTAATTCCATTATAGCTAAAAACCAAAAGAGGCCGCGAATTCGTGGCCTCTTTTGGTTTACTTTCATCTACGTTCATTGATAAGTTTTTTGATCGCTTGTAAAATAGATGTAATGGTGTTTTTTTGTTATTTTTGCGGTCAGAAAAAATTACTGCCTAACTATAGATATTATGATGAATAAGTTGTCCGACAAAGACCGTGCGGCGCAAATGGAGAGCATGAAAGCTTTTGATGAGCAAATGCCGTGCGTGGGTATATTCTGGTACGATATGCAAGACCATTCCTTTTTCGGAGTCTGTAAAAAAGAACTTACCCCTAAAATGGTGGAAGAAGCCGCTGAAAAGGGATTGCCTTTCATTAACTACCCGAAACTGCACCGTCAGATTTGGGCGAAAGAATATTTCCGTGCGCAGGCAACACACGAGGAAACAAAGTTCAAAGGCGATTATACCCAAGTTCCCCGAGGAAGAGTGACTTGGAATATCAACAAGTTCATAGTTCTAGTTGGGAAATGGGCTGACCCCATCAAAGAAGAACTGACCGAACTCTTGGAAAAGGAGTTTTCATTGCCCTATTTTGAGTTTGTCTATGATGAGCATTGGGATTTGGGTCATGGCTGGTCAGGGGATATGTGATGATTATCGCATCACCCTTTGCAGGAATTCCGTCGTGATCTCCGCCGGACGGTACGGGCAGACGGTGAAGTTGTGGTCGTAGTAGTTGAGCAGGTGGTACTCGCTGTTGGTCCATATCTGGTGGAAATGCTCGCTGCAGGTGTAGGGCACCAGGCGGTCAGCATTGCCATGGATGATGCAGACGTTGCCGTGGTAGTTGGCCGCTGTCTCAAAGATGGGTAGGGTGGAGGCTGTCTTCAAGTATCTGTATCCGAGGGCGATGCCGTTGTTGAGCGCGAGACTGTCGGGCATGTCGAGGGGATCGAAGTCGATGCCGAAGAGGTTGCCGCGCACCACATCATCGCGCACGGAGGAGGCTGGTGCCAGCAGCACCAGAGCCTTGATGTCTTCCGGATGTTTACCTGCTACCATGGCGGCCACCACCGCGCCTTGCGAGTGGCCTACCAAGGCGATGTCGTCCACAAAGCGCAGGTCCTGGGCGTATGCCAGCACCTGTTCCAGATCCTCCATCTCGTTGGGGATGGTCATGTCCACAAACTTGCCCTCGCTCTTGCCGTGCCCGTTGAAGTCGAATTCCAGAACTGCGAAGTCGTTTTCCAGATAGTGATAGTAGGCGATACGCCGCATGAGTGAGAAATCATGGTCGCAGTTGAGCCCGTGGCACAGGATGACGAGATCGCATCGTTGCTCTGCCTTCAGCTCTGGTTTGTATAATCGGGCCCATAACTTTCCCTTGCTGCCGTCAATGGCAATCGTGTCATATTTTCCATAGAACGGGAGTGCAACACTTTCTACGAAATCCTTGTACAACTTATTCTCAATCTTATATGACAATACCGTGCTAACCAACACTTTTCCGTCGGGACCGATGAGGTATAGGGAGGGAATCCAGCGCACACCATAGGCCTTGGCCACATCCGACTGGTTCATGCGTTTCAGCTCGCTCACCTGCGGGTAAGGAACACCGGACTGGGCAATGTAGTCCGTCCATTTCTGCTTGTCGGTGTCGAAGGAGACGCCGAGGAATTCCACGCCCATTTCGTGCCATTTGTTGTACATCCGGATAACTTCCGGCATGTCTTTGCGGCAGTCGGGGCACCAGGAGGCCCAGAAGTCGATGACGACATACTTTCCTTTGGCAAAATCGCTGAATTGTAGGGTCTTGCCATCGGGAGTCTGGAGTGTGAAGTCAGGTGCGGGCGTGCCGGGCTTCAGCATTTCCGTGGCATATTTGGTGTCCAAGTCTGGAACTTGAGCTTGAAGAGGACAACAGAACGCGAATACGAACAGCCACAGGGGCAGATACTTTAGAAAATTTTTCATAGAATGGAATTATATTTACGATGCAAAGATACATTTTATGGAGATATATCTTAAAAGTGATGTTTTTAAATTGTATTTTTGCAGCCTTTTAATTGAATATGGTTGTTCTTGGTGTATGAAAGCTGCTGTTTCGGTGTCAAATAAGGAGATTTGGCAGATTACTTACCCGATAATCTTCGGAAATCTGGCCCAAACCATCATCGTGTTCGTCAACACGGTGTTCTTGGGACATGTGGGCAATGCCGAGCTCGGGGCGGCGATGATGGCGGGACTCTATTATTTAGTCTTTACCACTATCACCCAGGGCTTTGCGGTGGGAGTGCAAATCATGGTTGCCCGTAGGTTAGGGGAGGGTAATTTGCGGCGGATCGGGCCAGTTTTTGAACATGGCCTCATGTTCACCCTCTTTTTTGGTCTGTTTCTGTTGGGGATGATGGCGTTCTTTACGGAGCCGTTCTTTTCAAAGATCATCCATTCCCAGGCAATTTACACATCGGCGATTGAGTTCATGAGGTTTCGCCAGTGGGGTATCCTCTTTGTGAGTGTCAACTACCTGTTCAGGTCACTTTATATTGGTCTTTCCAACACTAAAATCATCACGCTGACCACGCTGATGATGGCGGTGGTGAACATCTTCTTTGATTATTCGCTAATCTTCGGGCACTTCGGCTTGCCGGAAATGGGTGTGGCTGGAGCCGGACTCTCCTCCGTGATGGCGGAAGTGACCGCTACAATGGTGTTCTTCACCTATACGTTTGTGAAATTGCCTTGTAAACAATACGATTTGTTTCGCTTTAAATCCTTTGACATCCGTCTGCTGGGTTCGGTGCTCCGTATTTCCGTGCCCACTATGTTGCAGCGCCTCATCTCCTTTGGCACATGGTTCCTCTTTTTCGCCATGATAGAGCATTTGGGCGAGGAGGCGATGGCCATCTCAGGCATTGTACGTAGCGTCTATATGCTGTGCACCATTTCGGTGTTTGCCTATTGTGCTACAGCCAATACGTTGACCAGTAGACTGATTGGTGCCGGAAAGTCGGATGAGGTACGGCGTACGCTCCGTCGTATTGTGCGGATGTCGCTGCTGACACTGCTGCCCATCCTGTTGGTGTTCGCCATTTTCCCGCGGCAGATTGCCTCTTTTTATACCGATGACATACAATTGGCTGCACAGTCTGTGCCCGCACTCTACACAATCTATGTGGGAGCCATAATCATGACCGCTGCGATGGTCTATTTCGAGTTTGTGTCAGGAACGGGCAAAACGCTCATGGCACTCTTTATGGAAACGGGCGTGTTGGTGTTTTATATCTTATATATTTATATGGCCACGGAGAAACTACACCTGCCGATTCGGTGGGTTTGGTGCTCCGAATGGGTGTATAGTGTGCTGATTCTGATAGCCTCCCTGCTTTTCATGCGCATTTATCCGTGGGAGAAACGGCAATGAAGGTGCTTGTTTTATTAAATTAAGAAACTAAGAAATTAAGAAATAGTTTTGGTTTCCACTTCTCCAATTACTTTTGTAAGTCCAATTTAGAATTGTCTTAAAAAGGGGAAGTTTACAGGTCACCAAAGCAAGGTCTTGATTAATGCAAAATGCCTTCCATCGTGCCGACAATCTGACGGTTGAGCTGGCACAGCTTCTGATAGACTTCCGTCTTGCGCAGGTGTATGGCGCGGAAGAAAGTCATCAGTCTGTGACACCAAATCCTATAATAATGCACTAGAAACGCGGTGGCGAAGGTGAGCAGGATGTAGAGGAGGGCAATCCAGAACTTGTGTGATATTATCCAGACCACGGCGAAAAGGATGAGGTAAAAGACGGGGAAGGTGAAGACGGTGCCCGTCACGTATTGGAAGGAGGAGGTGAGCATCGGGTCCTTGGCCTTGTCGGTGAACATCTTTGTGAGGCGGCGCGGGATGTAGTTGTTAATCAGACCAAAAAGGAAGAGCGGGAACAGGAGCACGAGGCCCAGAATGCGGAGCGCCAGGCGCGCAATGGAGGGCTTCCGGTTGATGACCCAGTGGGTGAGGCCGTTCTCGTGCAGCAGGCGGTGGTACTCGTGCGTGTTGTCCATCAGCTGGGTGAACGCCTCCGGATCCTCCGTCTGGAACTGTTTCAAGTTGGCGATGATGGTCATGGCCGCATCTTTCTGGTTGGGGAGGAAGTTCGGGCGGAGCCCTTTTCGCTTCAGGTAGGGCCGACTCATCATCTGGGTGAGGTCTTCGATCTCGTTGAGGTACTCCGGAATGTCAATGTCGGGGGTGAGTTCCTTGACGCGGGCACGGGCCTTCTCGTTGAGGGCAAGGTATGCCTCGTTGGGCGACTCCTTGTACATCTCGAAAAACTCCTCGAAGGTGAACGGTTTCCCTACGGTGACCATCAGGTCGCTGCGGAAGTTGAAATAGTTGGAGTAGTGGATGTTAAGCGGCAGCACCTGCACGCCGAGTTTGAAATCGTTGATTTCCTCCGCTGAGAAGGCAATGCGGCAGAACCCTTTCTTGAAGGTGTTCATGTAATGGCCGTGCTGGTGGGTGGCCTCCGGAAAGATGACGAGGGTGCCGCCCGATTTGAGCACCTTGGCGGCGCGGTTGTAGAGGGCCAGGTTGCTGCGGATGTCGTCGCGGTTGCCGTCGCGCGAGCGGAATGTGGGCATGATTTTCAGGAACCGCAGGATGCGGGCCACGCCGTCTTTCTTGAAGATGTCGCCGCGCGCGATGAAGACGGGCTGCCGCCGGTCCTGGAACATGGTGTGGAGGATGGCCAGCGCGTCCATAAGACCGTTCTGGTGGTTGGCGATAACAATGGTGGGCTGCCCTTTGGGCGGGATGTTTTCCTTGTTTAAAATATAGAAATGACGATAGTAGATGTAGTTGTGCGCTACGCACAAGTAGTTCATGTACAAGTCGTACAGCCAGTCGTATTGGTCTATTTTGTCAAAGGAAATCATAGGGTGTGAGCGGCTTATTCCACAATGTCCATCTCTTCGATCAGGTTGTGCGCGTTGGCAAACTTATCGACGATAAACAGAAAATAACGGGCGTCGAGGCTGATGTTGCGGCAGCGGCTCACGTCGTAGTTGATGTCGCTCATAGTGCCTTCCCACACGCGGTCGAAGTTGGTGCCGATGAGCTCTCCGTTGGCGTTGATGACTGGGCTGCCCGAGTTGCCGCCCGTGGTGTGGTTGCTGGCGATGAAGGCCACCGGCAACTCGCCGTTCTTGTTGGCGTAGCGACCGTAGTCCTTTGTTTCCCACAACTGCTTCAGCTTCGGATCCACCTTGTAGTCATACACGTCCGGGTCCTCTTTCTGGATGATGCCGTCCAAGGTGGTGTAATAGTTGTATTGTACGCCGTCGGCGGGTTCAAATCCCTTCACCTGGCCGTAGGTGACACGCAGCGTCAGGTTGGCATCCGGATAGAACACGCGGGCGGTGTCCTTCTCCATAAGAGCCTTGACGTAAGTGCGGTAGTAGCCGTTCAGCTGGCTGTGCTCCACCGAATACTGGTTCCGCACCTGAACATATTGGTCGTAAACGGCACGGTAGATTTTGGCCAGCTCCGAGTTGGCGGTTTTCGCTATCTGGCTGGGTTTCGCCTTCTTGACAAACTGGGTGAATTTATCATTGTCGGTGAGATAGGGTGCGGTGGTGGCCTGTTTGTCCCATAGGTCGGTCATCATCTGCCGCACAGTGGCCTCGTCCAGCACGTATTTGTGCAGCTCGGCGGGTATGAGCTCTTTTTTCTCTTTGGTGAAATAATAGGTGAACAGCTCCACAAAAGCCTCCTTGTCAATGGCCGGGCAATAGCTATTGCGGAACGACTGGTTGCTTTGGAGCAGTTTTTCGCGGTTGTTCTCTACTATGCCATTTTCGCCCTGCATTGCCGGATACGCGAGCAGCCGGTAATAGGGATGGAGCACATTGCTGATGATTTCGGGACCGAAGATGCACTCATTGATGAAGGTGCTCGCGTTGACGTGCTCGGAATAGCGCGCATAGACGCGGTGCATGTCGTCGAGGAGGTTGCCGTATTCCTTCTGGCGTTCGGCGGTGGTATTGACCCATTGTTGGAAGTCGGCCTCCTGGGCTTGTTTTTTGGCGATGACATTGCACTCGCGGATGCCCTTGCTCTCGCCCTGCCATTTCTTCCAGCCGTTGGAGATGCTGTTGGCCTTGGCGGAGTACATGAGGCGGATGCGCGGGTCGAGGTTCATCTGGCGCTTCATGGCGTCGAGGCGGATGGTGCGTGCGTCAATGGCGATGGGATTCTGCACGTTGGCCACCACGTCCACGCCATCGGAGAGCAGGAACTGCTGCGTGGTGCCGGGATAGCCGAACACTAGGGTGAAGTCATTCTCCTCAATGCCCTTGATAGAGATGGGGAAGTATTTCTTCGGTTTCATCGGGATGTTGTCGGACGAATACTGGGCTGGGTTGCCATCCTTGTCAGTGTAGATGCGCCAGAGGGAGAAGTCGCCCGTGTGGCGCGGCCACATCCAGTTGTCGCTGTCGCCGCCGAACTTGCCGATGCTCTCGGGCGGCACGCCCACCAGCCGCACGTCGCTGTAGGTCTCCGTGACGAACATAAAATATTGGTTGCCATAGTAGAAGGGCTTGATGGTGGCCTTGTAGTGCGTGCCCTTGGTGGCCTCCTTGATCACTTTTTCTATGCTGTTCTTCACCATGATGGCCCGCTCGGCCTCCTCAATGTCGTCGTTGACATCCTCCAGCACCTGCTCGGTGACATCCTTCATATAGACTAAGAAGGTGACGGTGAGGCCCTTCATGGGGATCTCCTCGCTTTTGTCCTTGGCCCAGAAGCCGTTCTGCAGGTGGTTCTGCTCCATGGTGCTGTGCGACTGCACGTAGGAGTAGCCGCAATGGTGGTTGGTGAGCACCAGGCCTTGGGAGGAGATGAGCTCGCCGGTGCAACCGCCGCCGAACAGCATCACGGCATCTTTCATGCTGTGGTGGTTCACGCTATACACGTCCTCGGCGGTCAGTTTAAAGCCAAGCGATTGCATTTCAGCCTCGTTGTAGTTCAGGAACAGGGGCAGCCACATGCCGCCGTCGGCGCGGACGATGCTGAAAATGGCTGCGAACAAAAGGGTAAGAAGTATAGATTTTCGCATATTGATATTATGTTAGTTTATGAGGTGCAAAGATAATCTTTTTTATTAACTTGCGTATGGGATGATGGTTTCTTTATTTCTGAAAAAGTGTATTTTTGCTTTTC
>JAIKYR010000181.1 GCA_024682995.1 Bacteroidales bacterium
ACCGCTCGGATACCAGTTCGCCGCAAACTGACCAGACCCCAAACCCGCCTGGGAGAAATCCGCCGCTCCCGAGTTCACAGTACCACCCGGATTCATGGTACCTGCAGACAGATAGCACGCGCTGGCCTGATTGAACGTCAGTTTTATCGGGTTGCCCCAGTTCGGCTGGCCCGTAAAGTCGAGACCACTGGCCTTGCTGAAGTAGATGTATGCCTCGTCCAACTTGTCCACCTTGCAGATGTGGTCGAACTCAAGATAGAACTTCCGCACTGAGTCCATCATGGAGGTGTTGGTCAGATCGATGGTGGCCAGATACACCGTTGATGCACCCGAGTGGGTGTAAACAGGCGAATGGAATGAGTTTGGTGCTGACACCTTCAAGGTGGCATCGGTCTTCCAGTCACCACCCGTCGCATCAAAGATGTAGGTCGTGGTCACATGCGGATTGGCTCCATCAAAATTCTCAAAGTAAACTGTTGCCGTGTCCATCGGCTGTGCGAGAAGGATGGCAGGCAGCATTAAGGTGATGATAGCAGCGAAAATCTTTTTCATTTGTATTGGATATTTTTTATTAGCAAAAAGAACAACTTTTGTATAATAATACACATTATACAATAAGCCGACAAAAATACACTTTTTTATTGAAAATCCAAAGGGTCGGAAAAGATTTTTTCAAACAGCTTGATACGACCGCATAATTTCCTCACATTCTGCGATGGAAGTGGCCGCCATCAGGCGCATACGCACGGGCTTGAAATGGTCTAATCCCTTGAAATATCCGGCATATTGGCTGCGCATCTCCAATACCGCACGGCGTTCGCCTTTCTCATCCATCGTCTGGCGGAGCTGCCTCAACACCATCCCCACTCTGTCCGCATAATCCGGCACATAGGGTTCCCGTCCGGCAAGGACATCCCTCACCTGTCGGAAAATCCACGGGTTTCCGATGGCCGCACGACCGATCATCACCGCATCTACCCCATACCGCTCGCGGTAAAGGATAGCCTTTTCGGCACTGTTGATGTCGCCGTTGCCAATGACGGGTATCGCCATGCGCGGGTTCTGTTTCACCGCCCCGATCAACGACCAGTCGGCCTCGCCCCCGTACATCTGCGCGCGCGTGCGCCCATGAATGGCAATCGCCTGCACCCCGACATCCTGCATCCGCTCGGCCACCTCCACGATGGGTTTTGACGAACTGTCCCAACCCAGACGCGTCTTCACCGTGACAGGGATTTTCAGTTCCCGGACCACTGCCGCCGTCAGCGCTGCCATCTTCGGAACATCCTGCAAGATGGCCGACCCTGCCCCTTTGCTCACCACCTTCTTCACTGGACAGCCCCAGTTAATGTCCACAAAATCAGGACCTGCAGCCTCCGCCAAATGCGCGGCCTTCACCAACGACAACTCGTCGTGACCGAAAATCTGGATGCCAAACGGACGCTCCCGCTCGTCAAAGGCCATCTTCCGGATGCTCTTCTCCACCTCCCGCGACAACGCGTCCGAAGAAACGAACTCCGAAATCAGGACATCCGCACCCTGTTCCTTGCAGGCCAGACGGAAAGCGCGGTCCGTAACCCCCTCCATTGGAGCGAGATACAACGGGAAAGGCATATCGGAAATCAAATCTTTTATCGAAATCATACGGACGGCAAAGATAATTTTTTTATTTTTGCAACTGTTTTCAAAACGACATCATAATTCATTTCAACTTAATTCATCAATTAATTAAAAAAAACTGCTATGAAAAAAATTTTCTCATTATTGGTCGTCTTCGGTCTGATTTTCACCATGTCAGCCCAGAACGTACATGAAACTCCCGTCAAATTAGGGAAACAGAAAATCTCTGGCTACACGCTCAGCATTCCGTCCGCCAATGCGGAACTGGTCAATGCCGCCCTGCGTGATCGGATGGAGAAGAGCTATGGAATGAAAGCCTCCAAAGAGGGCAAATTCCGCGCCTACCTCAACCAGCCTTTCGCCCCGTTCGGCTCTGCCAACTATGACATGTACTACAACGTGACGGAAAGCGGCAAGAAGGGTGCCAAAACCGCATTGCTCTCCTTCATCGTCAGTTCCGGAAACTTGAACGCCATCACCACCGAGAACAACCCTGAGACGGCCACCGCCATCAAAGCCTTCCTGGGCGACCTTGGCTCCTACATCCAAGAATATTCCCTCCAGCAACAGGCCAACAACTTGCAGGAAAAGCTGGACAAACTCATCAAAGAGCAAAAGAGTCTCGAAAAGGATCAGGACAAGATCAACAAACAGATTGAAAAATTACAGAAAGACTCCGCCGAAATCGAGAAAAAGCACAAGACCAACGAAGAGGAGATCCGCAAAATCGAATCTGACCTCAAAGCCGTCAAAAACCGCATAAAATAATTTGTCCGTAAAAAAAGAAAGCAGGAATTACTTCCTGCTTTCTAACTCTTTTTTCAACGCGGCCACGTCCGCATACAAAGTGGAAAGATTTTTGGTATAGACCAATTCTTTCCATTTTTGTTGTACATCAATAGCTGGTATTCCGAATAATGTCTGGTTCTCTTCAGTCACATTCTTGTTCACGGCGGAGAAGGCATAAAGCACTGTATTTTTAGCTATATACAGATCCTTGTTGACACAGGCCTTGGCCCAGATCTTGCAGTCATCGTCCACATACGTGCAGCCAGCGATGCCGCTCTGGGCCCCCAACAGCACACGTTTGCCGATGTGCGTGTCATGTCCCACCTGCACCAGATTGTCGAATTTGCAACCGTCGCCGATGTAGGTAGTGCCCGACACGCCCTTGTCGATGCAGCACGAGCAACCCACCTCCACATTGTTTCCGATGTATGTGTCGCCACAGGATTCCAGTTTCACCCAAGCATCGGGACGTTTCTGGAAATAGCAGGCATCCCCGCCAATGGTGGAATTGGAGTGTATAATCACATTATCTCCTATGACCGTATTGGCGTAGATGCTCACATTGGAATGGATCAGACAGTTGCGCCCGATTTTAACATTCTCGCCAATGAACACCAACGGCTGTATCACCGTCCCCTCGCCGATGACGGCTGTCGGGTGGATAGCCGTCTGCTGCGGGTTGAAATGCACAAACCGCCGCACAATGGCCAGGTAATCCTTCAGAGGGTCTTCCGTGACAATTAAAAGCTTGCCGTCAGGACACTCCACATCCGCCTTGTCAATCAGCACCACAGAAGCCTCACTCTGGAGCATCCGCTTGTAGTACTTTTCGTTATCCACAAAGGAGATGTCGCCCACTGTCACAGAATGCAATTCGTTAATGCCCGTCACCGGGCCGGCGAAGTTGCCCTTCTGCTGGACGGGATGGCCGATTATGGCCAAAATATCCTCAACAGGGATGGGATGTTCGAAACGCATGAACAGGAATTTAAAGGAGCGTGTCCGAATGCCAAAGCATCCGTAACAACTATTTCACTCTTTCGGAATATTTGTTATTACGGGTGTCCACCTTGATCATCTCACCAACGTTAATGAACAAAGGTACATAGACTTCCGCACCAGTTTCCACCACTGCACGTTTGAGCGAGTTGGTGGCCGTATCGCCCTTCACGCCGGGATCGGCCTCAACCACTTCCAGATCCACGAACGGGGGAAGTTCACAGGTCAGCGGGGTGTCCGTATCCGTATGATACATGATTTCAACAGCTTGGCCCTCTTTGAGCAAGCTGGGATTGTTGATGAGGGATTTGTCGATGGAGAGCTGTTCGTAGGTCTCCGTGTGCATGAAATTGTACGTGTTATCGTCTTCCTTGTACAAGAACTGGTACGGGCGGCGCTCCACGCGGGCGAGCTCAATCTTGATGCCGGCGTCAAAGCGGAACTCCTGCACTCGGCCGGATTTGATGTTTTTCAGTTTCGTACGGACAAAGGTGTTGCCTTTGCCGGGTTTCACATGAAGGAATTCGACGATAGTCCACAATTCATTGTTATGGACGATGCACAATCCATTTTTAAAATCAGCTGTCGTTGCCATATACGTGTGTTTTTATTTTAAAATATAATCGGCGGCAAAAGTACGCTTTTTTTCCTTTTGCGCCTCTTACCACCGATTACTTTAATAATAAAAAACTGATTATCAATCTATTGTATTAATCCACAACAACACCGTGTCGGTCAATCATCTTCCGCAGGTTGATCAGCGCATAACGCATACGGCCCAGTGCCGTGTTGATGCTCACGCCAGTGGATTCGGCAATCTCCTTGAAGCTGTAATCCTGATAGATGCGCATGACAAGGACCTCCTTCTGCTCTTTCGGGAGATAGTCCACCAGATTGGAGACATCCTCAAAAATCTGCTCGCGGATGAGCTTCTGCTCCACCGACTCCTCACGGGTGCTGATCACGTCGAAGATGTCAAACTCCCCATTACTCTCATAGAGCGGCAGACGCTGCACTTTCCGGTAGTAGTCGATGCGGAGATTGTTGGCAATACGCATAATCCATTGGAAGAACTTGCCCTCCTCGTGGTAGTTACCGGAACGGATTGTGTTAATAACCTTAATAAAAGTATCCTGGAAGATATCTTCCGCCAGTTCCTTGTTCTTAACAGAAATCATGATATAGGTAAACAGCCGCTTCTCGTAACGGGAAATCAAGGCTTTCAGCGCAGACTCGTCCCCATACTGGTAACGTTGCACTAATTCATTATCAGACAAAACATTAGCTTTCATCAGAAACTCCTTTCTTTATTAATATGAACGAACTAATAAAGTAAATGTTTTTCGATAGAATGCTGTTTTTGTTATCTAATACTTGAACGCTGCAAAAATACATTTTTTTTTAATCCGCAACCCCAAAAACTGTTTTTTCAAAAAAAAATCACACCACAATGTTTATAAAAACCATCAACAAGTTGATAATAAGACACATAACACATTTGCTTTTAAAAAACGGGGCGAAAAACGGAGCGACGGGTGTCCAAACGACGAAAAAAATGTATTTTTGCACGTCAAAAGGAAAAAGCCATGGCCTCGTTTGAAAGTTTGTATAACAAAATAGAATACAACGTGAAAGCGGCGGCGTTGCACATGGCGGAACTGCGGAAGGAGAACGAATTGCTGCGCCAGGAGGTGGATCTGCTCCGCCAGCAGCAGCAGGGGTTGAGAAAGCAGCTGGCTGACATGGAAGAGAAAATCAAATTAACAATAATTACAAAAACAATATTAGACAAAGAAGATAAGAAAGAAACCAAAAGGCAGATACAAGATTGGGTGCGGGAGATTGACAATTGCATAACCCTTCTCACGAGCAAGTAGTGATGGAAGAAAAGATAAAAATCACAATACAGGTAGCGCAGAGGCCGATTACAATTCTGATACAGAAAGAGTGGGAGCACTACTTCCGGGAAGCGGAAAAGATAATCAACGATAGTTTTCTAACATTCGCCAAAAGATGGACATACAAAGACCAACAAGACCTACTCTCCAAGATACTGGTCGATTTTGTGGTGAAATGGCTGGCCGATGAAGAGAGACTGAAAGCATACGACGAGGAGCTGGTTCCGATGATGGAATCCCTGAAAAGCCTCACCGACACATTAGAAGTTGATTGATTCGTTCTTTGAAAAAGACATCCCGCATAAGTCCAGATACGTTTGTTAAACTCAACACATTTACAAACGAAGGGGACGCTTGCCTTACCTAGAACAGGCCCGAATCCGTACGGATGGAATTCATTCCCGGGGAAGCGCGAAGTAAGTCGGCACCTTCGATCATATCAGATAGGAGTTTTTCGAAACCCTATGGGACTTATGCGGTTTTTTTTATGCCGTCCGCCCAATACACCCAACCGATTGAAATGCCCATACATTATTAACTAAAACCAATTATATATGACAGTACTTTGGATTATCATAGGCATTGTGATTGGAGCCGCTGTCGGCATCACACTGGCCTATACCCTACTCAAAAAACAACTCACCAAATCCGGGCGCGAAGCCCTGAAGAAAGCAGAAGAAGACGGCGAACTGCTGAAGAAGGAGAAGATACTCCAGGCCAAGGAAAAGTTCCTGCAACTGAAAGCCGACTATGAGAAGACCGTGAACGAGCGCAACCAGCAGCTGGCCTCCGCCGAAAACCGTATCAAACAGAAAGAGAACACCCTCGGCCAGAAGATGGAGGAACTGAACCGGAAGACCGCCGAGAACGCCTCCCTGAAGGAGACCCTTAACAAACAGCTGCAGGCAGCCGCCCAGAAACAGAAAGAGCTGGACAGCCAGACCGCCATACAGAAAGCCAAGCTGGAATCCATCGCGGAACTCACCTCCGAACAGGCCAAGGAACAGCTCATCAGTCTGATGCAGGACGAAGCCAAGGCTGACGCCATGGTGCTTATAAAGGATATTGTGGACGAGGCCCGCAACACCGCCAACCTCGAAGCCAAGAAGGTGGTAGTCAACGCCCTCCAACGTACCGGCGTAGAGGTTGCCTTGGAAAACACCGTCTCCGTATTCAACATCGAGAACGATGAAATCAAGGGCCGCATCATCGGCCGCGAGGGACGTAACATCCGCACCCTCGAGAACCTCACCGGCGTGGATGTCATCATCGACGACTCGCCCGACGCCATCCTGCTCTCCAGCTTTGACCCGGTGCGCCGTGAAATCGCCCGCCTGTCGCTCCAGAAACTGGTTTCCGACGGACGTATTCACCCCGCCCGCATCGAAGAGGTGGTGGCCAAGACAAAGAAACAAATTGAGCAAGAGATTGCCGAACTCGGCAAACGCACCTGCATCGACCTCGGAATCAACAACATGCCGCACGAGCTGATGCGTATGGTCGGCAAGATGCGCTACCGTTCCTCCTACGGGCAGAACCTACTGCAACACTCCAAGGAAGTGGCCAATCTGTGCGCCACGATGGCTGCCGAGCTGGGCCTCAACCCGAAAATCGCCCGCCGTGCCGGCCTTCTGCACGACATCGGCAAAGTGCCCGACACAGAACCTGAAATGCCGCACGCTCTCTTCGGAGCCCGTCTGGCCGAGCAATACAAGGAACGTCCGGAAATCGTCAACGCCATCGGGGCTCACCACGACGAGATGGAGATGACCACCCTCATCGCCCCCATCGTCCAAGTGTGCGACGCCATCTCCGGCGCACGTCCCGGCGCACGCCGCGAGGTAGTGGAAGCCTACATGAAGCGTCTCAACGACCTTGAAAACCTGGCCCTCACCTATCCTGGCGTGGTGAAGACCTACGCCATCCAGGCCGGCCGTGAGCTCCGCGTCATCGTCGGAGCCGAAAAGGTCACCGATGCTGAAGCCAACCAGATCTCCTTCGATCTTTCGAAGAAAATCCAAAATGAAATGACCTACCCTGGCCAAATCAAAATCACGGTCATCCGTGAGACACGGTCCGTTAACTATGCCCGATAGACAGCTATCATGGAAGAGGAGAAGAAACCCAACAAACGGCGACGCAACTTCCTGTTGTTATACGGCGGCACCCTGCTCGCGTTCCTCGTCTATTTCTTTTTCTTCTCCTCCCACTCTTTCAAAACCCATCTTTCCCTTGACCGCAAGATCAACAATCTTGAAGAAAAGATCACCTCAACGAAGAACCAGGTGGGCAATGTTTACACATTCGAGCAATTGAACAACGACAGCACCCTCTTAGAGAAGTACGCGCGCGAACATCTTAATATGCACCGCGCCGACGAAGATGTTTTTATTATCATTCATGAATAATACAGCAGACGGAATACGGATCCTCATCATCAATGGTGTGAACCTGGGCCAATTAGGCACCAGGGAGGTGAACTTGTATGGTTATCTATCCTTTGAGGATTACCTTGCGAAACTTCGGGCAGAATATCCGGATGTCCAGATGGACTATATCCAGTCTGATATTGTCGGGGAGCTTTGTTCGGCCATCAGCCATTCCATGTCATACGATGCGGTGGTGCTGAACGCAGGTGCCTTCACACACACCAGTCCCGAACTTGCCGACGCGGTGCGTTCCACGACCACACCGGTAATCGAGGTCCACATCAGCAACCTGTTCGGCCGGGAACGGTATCGTCGCCACTCCGAATTGGCAGCCCATTGTACGGGTTTCATCTGCGGATTTGGCTTGGACAGCTACCAGCTGGCCATTGAATCGATATTACATAAAAAAAATTCACCATCTTAAACTTCAGACCTGTCGCATTGTCATTGCATCTGTTTTTTGATAATCACAAACATTTAAAATCATATTTGTTATGAAAAAAGTATTTAGTTTACTGATTGTTATGGCTTTTGTTTTCGCAGCTGTCGCCCAAGAGGCCGGCGAAAAGTCCAAGAAAGTAAAAGAACCCGAAATCACGTTTGAGAGCCTCACGCATGACTACGGCAACATCCAGCAAGGTGATAATGGAGTGTGTGAATTCCGATTCAAAAACACCGGCAAGGCTGATTTGATTCTCACCAACTGCCGTGCCAGCTGTGGCTGCACCGTTCCCGAATGGCCTAAGGATCCTATCGCACCAGGCAAAAAAGCTGTCATTACAGTGAAATACAACACCCAGCGTCTCGGTGCCATCAACAAGACGATCACCGTTGAATCCAACGCCATCAACAACCGCGTGGTTCTGAACATCAAAGGCAATGTAGCTGCAAAGCCTGTGGAGGCTGCCCCCAGCAACGAAGCAAGTCCTATGAAGACCAACAACTAACACAACAATGAAAAGAATATTCATAATCGGAATCTTACTCTGCGGCATCCTCTTTGCCCAAGCGCAAGGTGCAGCACAATCCAACAAGACGAGCAAGAGCACAAGCACCACCAAGACCGTCTATACGGGCACGGGCGCTGAAATCCAATTCGACAAACTCACTGTGGATTTCGGAACACTGAAAGTGGGTGACGTGAAGGTGGTGACCATCACATTCACCAACATCGGCAAGAAACCGCTGATTCTGGACGATGTGATCTCTTCTTGCGACTGCACCACGGTGACTTGGGAGAAGAAGCCTGTCATGCCGGGTCAGAAGGGTACCATCAAGGCTACCTATACAGCCAAGAACACCGGACTGATCAGCAAGCGCCTGACCGTGCTTTCCAACGCAAATACCGACAGAGTGATATTGCAACTGAAGGGAGAGGTCAAGTAAGACCTCCCCTATCCCTGGGGTCGTTTGGTTTTGACAGCGGGTTCGGGGAATTGTAAGCAGGTCGGAGTTTGTGAGCCGACTCCGTCAAAAATCAACTCTCAATGCCAATAAACGGCGAAACTTCTTATGCATTCGCAGCGTAACCGTTGCGGATCCTGCCGCGCAGACAAGGTCTGTAGCCGCGGGCGCTTCCCCGGAAGTTAATCGGTCCGACGTCCGGCCAGAAGTGTCATAAAGGGACAGATAGCGAGTGTAGGCCTCGATGCACAAGCGAAAATCTTGAGGATACGTGCCAGACAGGTTGGTCCCGTACCATTCCGGCACCGACAACCAAACGGAGACTAAACTTGTAGAAAGCAATTCTGCGGCCGGTTTGGACGAGGGTTCGACTCCCTCCGGCTCCACTTGAGACAGGAGCAATCCTCCTGAAAAGCAACAAAAATGCACTGATAATTAAACGATTGTCGGTGCATTTTTCTGTTTAGGAAATGTGTACCCGTATATGTCAAGCGATTTCAAAACGGTGTTGTCAATGGCCACGCCCAAGACCTACCGATTTTGCAACGTGCCTATGATGAACCTCTGTTTTGAGCAACTGTAGGCGTTGCCAGATGCCGAAGATCTCCAACATCTACACTACTCAAGCCTACCTGTTCTGTTCACACCCGTGAGGCGAGATCCAATGCGACCATCTGTACCGTGCGGGGTACCCACTCCGAATAGATTTGTGCCGCCGTCTGTCCGTCGTCGCGAGTAATGGTGTGCAGATATCGCTTGCGTGTCTCCTCCGTCTCTTTGGGCAGCTGCAGTCGCGGCAGCAACTCCGTCATCGCACGCGGCGCGTTGAACCAGTAACTGGGATAAACCAACCCTATACGCTGTTCCTGCGACAAGTCGTGATGCACCGCCTGACCGAGCGGCATCACCGTTTCGTTGAGTTTTTCCGCTATATGTCGGCTGATGGCAAACTGTTGCCCATGCCCAGGAAGTAGAGTATCCTGGCGTATTACTTTAACATTTTTTCAATGTCCGCTTTCAAATCCGCAGGAGAGATCATCGGTTCAAAGCGAAGGATGGTTTTACCATTTTTTGAGACAAGAAACTTGCCAAAATTCCATTTGATAGCATCGCCTTTCTCGAATCCGCTACCAGTTTTCTGATGAATCATAGTGAGTTGGTCGGCAAACTTCTCGTATCCCTCCGGATAACCTTTGAAGGGGGCCTGTGATTTAAGAAAGGTGTAGAGCGGGCTCTCCTCCTTGCCATTCACGTCGATTTTGTCGAACAACGGAAAGGTGACATTATAGTTGATGGAACAGAAATCCAATATTTCCTCATTGGTACCTGGTTCCTGTTCCAGAAATTGATTGCAAGGGAATGCCAGAATCTCAAAACCTTGATCTTTATATTGCTTATAAAGAGCTTCAAGCCCCTCATACTGCGGGGTAAGGCCGCATTTGCTGGCTACATTGACGATGAGCAGCACCTTGCCTTCATAATTTTTCAGCGACACATCATTGCCTTTGATGTCCTTGACGGTGAAGTCGTAGATGCTTTTTGAGTTCTTTTGGTCTATAGAATTCTGGCCCAAACAACCGACAGATAGCATAAAAACAAGAATTGACAGAAATAAATTTAAATGTTTCATATTCTTTTGGTTTTAAATCACAAAAAGACACTTTTTTATGAAAGACATCAGTGTAGTTTGGCATTTGATGTTCTGATAATGGGAAACATGAGAATGTTCCTTTTACACCAAATCCCGGATTGTTTTGCCCATGTTGATGAGGTGGTCGGCCACACGCTCGGAGTTTTGCGCCAGAGATAGGTATTCGGCGCCAACGGAAGGTGTGCACACTCCCCGCACCAGCCGCTCAATGTGATGTTGCTCCATTGTCTCGGTGTAGTCATCTATCTGATCCTCAATCTGATTAGCTCGCTCAAGGGCTTCGAGGTCGAGTTTGTGATAAGCCAACAAAGTTTCTTTGTACAAATTGAGAATCATCTGCTCCATCTTCCGGATTTCAGCAACGGCATCTTTCGAGAAAGTGGCGTTCTGTTCCTTCAGCGCGTCAGCATACTCGACAATGTTTTCCGCATAGTCACCTATGCGCTCAAGGTCGCTCACGGTACGTATCACGGAGGTGAGGTAGCGTTGGTCGAAGCTGTTGAGTCGCCTGCCCGAAAGTTTCACCGTGTAGTTCACCAATTCCTTATTTATGAAGTTCAACAAATTTTCAGTCTTTCTGAAAGTGTCTATCTCATTGTAATCCAATGTTGTAACTATATGTATCGACCTTTGGAAATTTTGCAACGCCAATTCGGCCATATTTTCGATTTCGGCCTTCAATTGACGGATGGCAACCACAGGCGTGCTGAGCATTTGTTCGTTGAGGAATCGCAATTGTGGCTCGTTGTTTTTTTCTTCCGGAACATCTTTCACGATACGGCAAGCCAGGTTCACCAAGAGGTTGGTCAAAGGCATGGCTACCAACATGGTGCAGATATTGAATACCGTGTGGAACATGGCCAATTGCAACTGGGGCGCTGCGGGGAATATCTTTTCAAAGATGCTTCCAAAGTCCCATGCTCCGCCAGTAAGCACACGCAGCAGCAAGGCAATCAGCAGAAAGATGACAACGCCCATCACATTGAATATGAGGTGTATCGTTGCGGTCCGTTTGGCGGCGGTGCCGCTGGTGAGACCGGCAATCATGGCTACTACGCACGAACCGATGTTGCTTCCCATCGTCAGATAGATGCCCTGGTCCAGCGTGACCAGTCCTGCAACCACCATGGTGATGGCAATGGAGGTCAGCACTGACGACGACTGAATGATAGCGGTAAGCAGCGCACCGACCAATACGAGCACCACGGCATTGTTGATTCCCGCAAGGAAGTTTTTGACTTCCTCTAATCTGGCAAAATCGTCCATGGCGTCCGCCATCATGGAAAGGCCGACGAATAACATTCCAAAGCCGGTCAGAATACCACCTATTTGCTTGGTGATATGGCGCTTGCCGAATAAGGACATAAATGCCCCAATTCCAGCAAAAGCCGCAAAGATGATGGTGGTGGAGATGCTGTTTGAACCGAACATGCCCAAGGCGACAAGCTGCGCCGTGACCGTGGTTCCGATATTGGCTCCATAAATGATGGTAGCGGCTTGTGCCAAGGATAGAATCCCCACATTCACGAAACCGATGACCATCACCGTAACCGCTCCACTGCTTTGTATGGCGGCCGTGCCCACCGTGCCGATGCCCACCCCGATCCATTTGTTTTTGCCCGTTTTTGAAAACAGTTGTTTCAACCGTTTGGACGAGACTGCTTCGAGGTTGCTGCTCATCATTTGGCAGGCAACGAGAAACACACCTATGCCCGCCGTCAGGGTCAGAATCGCAATTAGAATACTAGTAAAGTTCATTATTTAAATATTTGATTATCAGAATAAAAAATGGCATAAACCCGAAAAAGAGTCTATGCCATTATGGAAAATGTTAATATAGGTGGAAGCGGGATTTGGCGCATACCAGCGCACTAATTCCCTGAATTGTTTAACGGATTGCGTGCATGAGAAATGCTCCACGGCAGGGAGAAAAACAAATAAGGTTCCTTCCATTTCGGGTATTTGCAGCTTTAGGTTTGGTTCTTCAGAAAAATCGTCTTCTTCACATGTTTCATCAGCATCTATTTCCACAGAATATTCTGTTAAAACGCCTGTTGCTTTTCGTTCTTCGTCGGTGTAATCATCCATAATGAAGGTTGTGAAAAACAGTCCTAACAAAGTAGGTATCAATAGTTTAGAGTATTTTCTGCAAAGATCAAACATCAGGTGCAAAGATACACTTTTATGGATAGTTAGTTCATCAGTCGGCTTTCGCCCCAGTTGTACTGCGGGTATGCCTTCTTGAGGTCGGCCGCGCAAGGTTCAACGCCACTGCCGCCGCTGGTGGCGAACACATTGAGTACCTTGCCGCTCAGGTCGTGGGCCTCAATGAAGGTGTTGACGATGGTGGGGGCGGTGTACCACCATACGGGGAAACCGATCCACACGGTGTCGTAGTCGGCGATGTTCTCGCATTTGCCCTTGATGGCGGGACGCGAGCTCTTGTCCTTCATCTCCAGTGTGGAGCGAGAGGTCTTGTCGCGCCAGTCAAGGTCGGCGGCGGTGTAAAGAACCTCAGGGGTGATTTCATATAGGTCGGCATTAAACTCTTTGGCGAGTTTTTGTGCGGCAGCTTTTGTGTTGCCAGTGGCTGAGAAATAAGCAATTAAGGTCTTTTTCATCTCTTTCTGATTGGTTTTTGGATTGTTTTGATTGTCAGCGCCTTTGGGCGACTGTGCGCATGCGGTTATCATGATGCAGCATGCGGCAATGATAGAGGTGATGTATTTCATTATTCGTTTTTTTAGGGTGCAAAAATACAAATTTTCAAGATGTTTTCCGATTAAAATTCGCTACCCAGCTGGAGAAGAATCGGAATCCTGCAATAATGAGGGCGGCACCAAGGCCCGGATAGAATCCGGCAAAGAACTCCGCTGGCATTCCGGGGATGAATTTCAAACTGATGCCCAGTCCCATCATGAAGAATATGAGGATATAGCCGTGCAGGTCGAAGAAGGCGAACAGCGACTTTTTCCGTTCTGGAAAGTCAAGGATGCGCCGGGTGTATCGCTTGACGAAGTTATTGAACATCAGAGAGAAAGCAATAGCAACGGCAACGGCAATCAAAGCCAGCCACCATATGCGCGCGGGATGGTGGCTGGATACCTCTACCATGGACTTCACGCCGGTTGTGAAGATTTTGATGCCGGGACCAAGCCAGCACAAAACCTGCATCAGCAGCAGATGCTCCCGGTTAACGGGCAGAATTTTGTCAGTGTTCATAGACCTTGGTAAATTGGTACTTCTCCCGCAGCTCGGCCTGTTTCTCAGGTGATTGCGAGGTGAAGTAGGATTTCCAACCCGGACAGAAGCTAATGTGCCAATGCCAGATGCGACCCATCAGTGATTTAGGGTTCTTGTCGTAGTGTGCGCGAATTTTGCAATTTTCACATGCGTGTGCCATAATTTTCCTTTTTATTTCAACATAGATTCAATGTCTGCCTCCATCTCCTCGGGGGTCGTGGTGGGCGGGAAACGTTTGACGACGGCACCGTCCTTCGAGACGAGGAACTTGGTGAAATTCCACTTGATGTCGCTCTCCTTCTCCACGCTCTTGCTGATGGTTTTGAACAGGGCTGCCGATGCCTTGGCTTTTAAGCCTTTGTACTCCTCGGTCGGGGCCATCGACTTCAGGTATTCATAGATGGGGTGCGCTTCGCTGCCGTTGACATCGATCTTTTTCAT
>JAIKYR010000007.1 GCA_024682995.1 Bacteroidales bacterium
CCAAGCAGCTCAACACCTTCATCAACAAGAAGTGCGGTTTGCTGGGCATCTCCGGCAAGAGCGTGGATATGCGCGACATTCGCGCGGGCCGCGACGCCGGCGACGAACGCTCCACCTACGCGTTTAACATGTTCGCCTACCGCGTGAAGAAGTACATCGGCGCCTATGCCGCCGCCATGGGTGGCGTGGACATCATCCTCTTCACGGGCGGCATCGGCGAGAATGCCTGGTTCCAGCGCGAAGCCATCTGCGACGGCCTCGAATTCCTCGGCACCAAGCTGGACAAGGAAGCCAACCAGAAGTATGCCGGCGAAGACGGCATCATCTCCACCCCCGACTCCAAGGTGAAATTAGTATCCGTGACCACCAACGAGGAACTGGTGATGGCCATGGACACCTACAAACTGGTTAAGTAACCATACCATATTATTATAATAGAAAAGGTACGCTGGAAATCTCCAACGTACCTTTTTTTGATAAATGCAAACAATTGTTATCGTACGACAATTTTGATTGTTTTCCATTTGTCGCCTTGTCGTACCTGCATCACATACAAGCCTTTTTCCCAATCAGCGGTGTTGAGCACCGTTTCTGTATCGACCGTCTGCAAATGGCAAATTCGCTGCCCGATGACGGAAAAAACCTCAACGGTCAATTTTTCCATACCTTCGTTCCGGATGATGAGCCTGTCAGAACAGGGATTCGGGTAAATGCTGACGGTTTGTAACGTATTGTCGGCAACACCTCCAAAAATCCGGATAATAGCAGTGAAAGTCCGCATAGCTCCATGCGGGGTGGAAAGGGTATAAGTAACTGGTTCTGTGAATATTTGAGGTGTCATCGGATCAGGCGAACACGACACACCGAGAGGAACCTTGACAGAAGGCATCAACGGAGAGAAAACATCACCGGGAATTACACATCCGATAGGGAACAGGATAGTGTCGCCTTGGTCGTTGAAATATCCAAACAAATCCTGGGTTAACTGTGGATTGTCGCTTTGTAGGATTCCGAAACTTAACACTCTGGGCTCCAACAACATGATAGGGTTATAGGTGACGAGCCCGTAGGACGAATTGTCTGCTTGGTGGAAGATAACCGCCTCGGCGTGGGCAGTGTCGTTGTCGCCCCAATAGTTGCCCACGGCGGAGAGGTCGCTGAAAGCGTTGTTGTAGAGTTCATACTCAGTGCCGCCGTTGCCATTGTCGTACAGCACGTTGCCTCCGGGATCGTCTGCCGTGCCCATGTCAACACCATGGTAGTAAATGGTTGTCACACCCCACAGGTTGCCGGAAATGATATTGCGGCGGATTTTGGCGGTGCATGTATTGTTGGACCCATAGATGCTGATTCCGCTGCCGCCATTGTTGGGAGTGGTTTCCAAGTTGTTGTCTTGGATAATGTTATCTTGTATGAAGGCGTGAATGTGGCTTCCGTTTTGAGTATAACCATAGCGGTTGTGGACAATGGTGTTGCCTTGTATTATCATTTGTGTGTTGCCGATTCCATAGGCATTCATGATGCCGATGCCTCCCGACATAGTCGAGGCCACTCCTTCAATATGGTTGTCTTGAATGATAATGGTGTCTTCAGCTCCGGGACCAAGATTGATTTGAGGAAAATTTCCATTATCCAGCACATTATTGTAGAATATGTTGTTGATGATTCTCGGTGATCCCGTCACATTGGCCCCGGAAGTGATGGCGGCAGCATGGTTATGATGGAAATAGCAGTTTTGAATCGTGGGATTGCAGTTCGTGAAGTTGATGGCAGCAGAGGTGAAATCCCGGAACTCGCAGCTGTCGAACGTCATATCCGTTTGGATGATCATCACACGGTTGCCATGTTCAAAGCAGATATGGGAGATTGTGGTGGCCATGGCGCTGTCGATGCGCAATCCAAAACCGTTGACTCCCGTGGAATCGCCGCTCATCAGCAACATACCTGTCCTTTCTGCCGTAACGATTGACCCGTAAATAGCTATTGTCACATCATTGTCCACCCGCACCTGGGTGACAGTGGTATCCAACACCAACACATCTCCCCTGGAAATGGTGATGTTTTGATGGATTTGGAACATTCCATTCTGCAAATTTGTCACTGACACGGAATCATCGGCGGCTATGGACGCCAGCGTGTATTGGCCGCCTTGTCCTGGACTGACCCACTGGGCAAAGCCTGTGAGCATTGGTAATAAGAACAGCGAGAGGAGTAAGTATTTTTTCATAATAAAACAGTTTAATGATATTTCTCAAACCGGTCTGCAAAGATAGTCATAAAAAAACGGCAATTCAAAGAATCACCGTTTTTTTCATAAGAATATGGTCTGTTGTTACTTTGCCAGGAACGGATAGCCGTAATCCGTGGCGGGAACATACGTTTCCTTGATGCAGCGGGAGCTGATCCAGCGGACAAGGTTGAGCATACTGCCGGCCTTGTCGTTGGTGCCGGATGCGCGTGCGCCGCCGAACGGCTGACAACCCACCACAGCACCCGTCGGCTTGTCGTTGATGTAGAAATTGCCGGCGCAGTGACGCAGGATGTTTTCAGCTTGGATGATAGCGTAGCGGTCGCGGGCGATGATGGATCCGGTAAGTGCGTACGGGGAGGTCTCATCGCACACGTGCAACATCTCCTCATATTTCTCATCCTCATATACATAAACCGTGATGACAGGTCCGAAGATCTCTTCGCGGATGGACTCATAATCCGAAGTCTTGGCCACGATGATGGTGGGCTCCACGAAGTAGCCGACCGACTTGTCATAATGACCACCGAGAGCGATTTCGGCATCGGCGGAAGCCTTGGCACGGTCAATATAGCCAGCGATATTATCGAAGGATTTTTCATCGATGACAGCATTGACGAAGTTGGAGAAGTCGCGCACATCACCCATCTTCACGGTCTTCATCATCTCCTTGATGTTATCCAATGTGTCTCCCCACAGGGATTTGGGAATATAAGCGCGGGAAGCGGCGGAACACTTCTGGCCCTGATATTCAAAAGCACCACGCAGGATGGCGACAGCCAACTCGCGGGCCGGAGCAGTCTTGTGGGCGAAGATAAAGTCCTTGCCGCCCGTCTCGCCGACAATCTTGGGATAGGTGTTATAGATGTCGATATTCTCACCGATGAGTTTCCAGAAGCTCTTGAACGTGGAGGTGCTGCCCGTGAAGTGGATACCGGCCAAGTGCGGTGACTTGAAGGCCACGTCGCTGATGACAGAGCCGCTGCCCGGCAGGAAATTGATGACGCCATCGGGAAGTCCAGCTTCCTGTAACAGTTTCATCAGATAGTAGTTGGAGAGGATAGCCGTGGTGGACGGCTTCCAAATGGTGACATTACCCATCAAAGCGGGAGCCACGTTGAGGTTCAGTGCGATGGAGGTGAAGTTGAACGGCGTGATGGCATACACAAAACCTTCCATGCCACGGTACTCGTTGCGGTTCAGCGTGGCGTGGTCGGAGATGGGCTGCTGACCGTACAGCTGGGATGCGAAATAGGTGTTGAAACGCAGGAAGTCGATAGCCTCGCACGGGCAGTCGATTTCAGCCTGCATCGGGCTCTTGCCCTGGCCCAGCATACAGGAAGCGTTCAGGATGTAGCGGTATTTCGTGGCGAGAAGTTCGCCGGCCTTCATCATGATGGAAGCACGCTGAATCCACGGCATCTCTTCCCAGTCTTTCTTGGCTGCCATAGCGGCATCGATGGCCATCTGGACCTCTTTCTTGCCCACTTTGTGGTATTTGGCCAGCACATGGCTGTGCTCGGTGGGCATCACCACCTGACCCATGTCGCCCGTCTTCACTTCCTTGCCGCCAATGATGGGGCAGATTTCGATAACTTGGTTATATTGTTTGTCCAATTCAGCCTGCAGGAGCGCTCTTTCCGGCGTTCCAGGAGCATACGAAAATACAGGTTCGTTTTTCGGTTCTCTAAAGACGTAATTCGCGTTGTTCATAGATTTTATTGAAATTAAAATTATTAATGTTGTTTTGCTTGTTGCTAAAGCGCGGCAAATATACAAAAAAGTGAGGAATCTGGAGCTGGTTTTTCAAAAAGGAAATAATAGGCGTGTTTTGTAGGATTTTTACATATTATTTTGTATTTTTGCCGTCTAAAAACTCAAAGACATGAGAAGATATTGCATGATAATCGCTATGTTTTTTGGTGCCGGATTCTTTTCCAGCTGCATGCACGAATGTTCCTGCATCACCTCCCATGATGTTACACTAGGAACCGACCGACATATTTATTCTGACACCCTACTGATTGATTCCCATTCAGAATGTTCGAGAATGAACGAGGACACCACCTACATTATCACGCAAAACGATACCCTCGGGACAATAAGCGCATGGGCGCACCGGGTAACGGTTTGTGAGTAAACCTTATATTGTTTAGTAAAAAAAAACATAGGAAGCGCCTATGTTTCCCTACTTGATCTTTTCGGGATCAATGGGGAAGATCATGTCGCGGTGTTCAGCATTGTGCAGCAGGCACTGGTCACAGATGGTAAGCTCGCCGTTGAGGCGGCGTTGCACCATATCGCCCAACCGGTCGCGAAGGCCCTGGATTTCCACAAACTGCACCACCTCGTTGGCGAAGGCGAACATCAGGAGCTTGCGCGCACTCCGCTCGCCGATGCCGCGTGAGCGCAGGTAGAAGAGCGCCTCGTCGTCCAGCTGCCCCACGGTGGCGCCGTGGCTGCACTGCACATCGTCGGCGTAGATTTCCAAGAAGGGCTTGGTGTTGATCTTGGCCTTGTCTGTCAACAGGATGTTGCGGTTAGTCTGCAGAGCCACGGTGCGCTGTGCATCGGGCTTCACCACCACATGGCCGAGGAACGAAGCCTCCGCCTCGTCATCCATGATGCCCTTGTAGAGCTGCCGGCTCTTGCAGTCGGCGGCATGGTGTGCAACGGTGATGCGGTTGTCGCACCGCTGGTTCTTGTCCACCAGGTATAAGCCGTACAGGTTAGCCTCGGCAAAAGGCTCATTGAGGTTGATGTGGATGTCGTTGCCCACAAAACCCGCATTGAAGGTGATGGCATGCGAATGGAACAGCGTGTGAGCCTGCTGGTTCACATACAGATGATGGAACAGCAAGGATTCCGCCTCCTTATTCTCCGTTTTATAATAATGAAGCTGCGCGCCCTCGGCTAACTGGATTTCCGTCACCACATTGATGAGAGTCTTGCCGTAGCGGGTGGAGTCATCGCATTGGATGAGCGACACTTGCGCATTCCTGCCCACACGTATGATATTGCGGTTCTGGACCAGCAAATCTTCCCGCGAGTTGATCAAAGACACAATCTGGAAGGGTTTTTCCACCAACACCTCATCGGGAATATAGAGGAAGATACCGTCGGTGAACTGGGATGTATTGCTCGCCACCATCTCATCCACAACACCTTCATTCATCGGATTTTGGACAGGCCCCACCAAGTCAGGACACTGTTCGATGGCGGCTTTCAAGCTGCCGGCAATGACGCCGTTGGGATAACGGGTCAGCGACTCGCCCTCGTGTACGTACCAGCCGTTCAGCATGGGCAGCATCACGGAGCCCATATTGCTGACCTGACATTGGAAATACTCCTCCACCGGACGGAACGGGTCCGGCTGGGCTTGGATGCGATAGTTTTGCATTTGCTGGATAAAAGGAATGTTTGCCTTCATCTAACTGAGTTTTCCGTGTTCGTATTCTTCTTTAATCCAGTCGTAACCCCGTTTTTCGAGTTCCAAAGCCAACTCCTTAGGTCCGGATTTCACGATTCTGCCATCAAACAAAACATGCACCACATCGGGCACTATATAGTCAAGCAGGCGCTGGTAGTGCGTAATAACGATGGTGGCGTTTTCTTTGGTTTTCAGCTGGTTGACACCATTGGCCACAATGCGCAAGGCATCAATATCAAGGCCGGAGTCGGTCTCATCGAGGATGGCGAGCTTGGGTTCAAGCATAGCCATCTGAAAGATCTCGTTGCGTTTCTTCTCGCCGCCGGAGAACCCCTCGTTAACGGAGCGGTTGCTGAGTTTGTCGGTGAGTTCCACCACCTTCTGCTTCTCGTTCATCAGGCGCAGGAACTGGGCGCCGTTGAGCGGGTCGAGGCCACGGTACTGGCGGATTTCGTTCAGCGCGGTGCGCATGAAGTTGGCGATGCTCACACCGGAGATCTCCACGGGGTACTGGAAGCCGATGAAGACACCCTCGCGGGCGCGGTCCTCGATGGAGAGGTCCAACAGGTTGCGCCCGTTGTACAGGATGGAGCCGCCGGTGACCTCATAGCCCTCTTTGCCGGCAATCACCGAAGCCAACGTGCTCTTGCCCGTACCGTTAGGACCCATAATGGCGTGCACCTCGCCGGCATTCACCGTCAGGTTCACCCCTTTTAATATCTCTCTTCCCTTGATGGAAACATGTAAATCTTCAATCTTTAACATAGTGTATGATATTGGGGTGCAAAAATACGATTTTTGAGCCAATCTTGATCAGGCAACATGATAATACATGGAATTCCCTTTGTAGAGACGAGGTGCATTGCGTCTCTACAATTTAAAAAATGAGAAATTCTCCCTCCTAACCCTTATTTCCGGCGGTCCAACTCCGACTGGATCTTAGCCGCTAGTTCGTAGTCCTCGCTCTCAATGGCGCCCTGCAACAAATCCTCCAATTCAGGAACGCTCATCTCCGACAGCTTCTGGTTGATGAAATAGTCGGAGTGCGCGGCTGACGGGTCTTCGTCGGGGGCTGGAGCGGGCGAACGGAAGGCCTCTGCCAATTCAGAAAACTCCAGCTCCTCTTCCGGCTCCTCCTGTTGGGCGTTCGCCGCGAAGATATCCGCCTTCATGAAGATGGGCGCGTGGAGCTTGAGGGCGATAGCCACTGCGTCTGAAGGGCGCGCATCAATGTGGAAAGTCTTGCTTTCCGCCGACAGCAGCAGCATATCAGCATAATAAACACCGTTTTCATAGTGGATGATGTCCACCTCCACCAGCGAACAACCGTACTGGTCGGCCAAGGTGATGAAAAGCTCGTGCGTGAGCGGACGGCGCGTGGGCGACTGGTTCATTTCCACCAAGATAGCCCGCGCCTCGCTCATACCGATGATGACCGGCACATAGCGATTGCCTTCCTTCTCCTTCAAGATGAGGGAGAAGGCCTCCGCCGGCTGCGCGGCACTGTGAATGTCGGCCACCTCTAATTCGATTCGTTCCATATCATCGCGGATTTAGGATTGGAAATAGGCCACCGCGTTGCGGAAGATATCCTGCTCCTTGTTGCCGTTGATGTTCTTGTACATATTCTCGCCCTTGCGCTCGCTGTGACCCATCTTGCCGAGTATCAATCCATTATCGGATACGATGCCTTCAATGGCATAGAACGATCCGTTGGGGTTGTCGCAGGGACACATGCTGGCCTTGCCCTCTTCGTCACAATATTGGAACGCCACCTGGCCGTTTTCGAACAGGGTACGGGCCATCTCCTCGCTCACCACAAACTTGCCTTCCCCGTGACTGACGGCGATGAGGTGTACATCACCCTCGCGGAAAGAGGTGAGCCATGGCGAAGCCACGGACGATATGCGCGTGCGCACCAGCTTGGAAATGTGACGGTTGATGTTGTTGCGGTACAAGGTTGGGGATTCCGGCGTCACTTCACCGATTTTGCCGCATGGCAGCAGACCGGATTTTATCAACGCCTGGAAACCGTTGCAGATACCCAAAATCAGTCCCTTGCGGGCCAGCAGATCCTCCACGGCGGCTTTCACTTTAACGTTATTTAACACGTTGGCTATGAACTTGCCGCTGCCGTCTGGCTCGTCGCCCAAACTGAAACCACCGCTCAACGCCAGAATCTGGGATTGCCGGATGGCCTCTGACAACTCGTCCAGCGACTGGTTGATTTCCTCTTCGTTGAGGTTGCGGAACACGAAAATGCGCGTCTCGGCACCCGCGTCTTCGAAGGCCTTGGCTGTGTCATAGTCACAATTGGTGCCCGGGAACACTGGCAAGATGACTTTGGGTTTGTCGATCTTGCCTGGGAATTTCTCTACGGGACGTGTCTTGCTGTTGACCGCAAACTCCTGCCCGACAGATGTCGTCTCGTTATCCGCCATTTCCGGATAAAGCCCGTTGTAAACCCCTCTCCAAGCGGCCAAACAGGCTTCCTTGTCCAGGGCCTCACCGTTGATGATGAAATTGTCGGACACGCGGCCCAACTCTACCACAAACTCGCCCTCCAACGGAACCTCCGACTCCACGACGAAGCTGCCATACCCGTAATCGAACAGGTTGAGGTCGGTGCGGATGTCGAAGCCTAAGTCATTACCGAAGCTCATTTTGGCCAACGCCTCCGCAATGCCGCCATATTGCAGCGTGAATGCCGACACGATATGGTGTTTGTGGATATGCTGGTGTACAAATTCAAAGATCCGTTTGGTTTTTTCAATATCCGGAAGGCTGTTTTCTATTTTATTCGAAATCAAATAGATATAATTGCCTTTCTTTTTAAATTCAGGAGAGATGATGTTACGGTCGTCTTCCGTGGTGATGGCAAACGAGACGAACGTGGGAGGCACGTCCATATTCTTGAAGGTGCCGCTCATGGAATCTTTGCCGCCGAGGGAGGCGAGGCGGAACTGCCGCAGCATCCACACGCTGCCTAACATGGCAGCGCAGGGTTTTCCCCAGCGGGTAGGCTCATGACCCATTTTCTCGAAATACTCCTGGAAGGTGAAGCGTATCTTCCGATAGTCGCCACCCACCGCGGTGATTTTGGACATGGATTCCAAAATAGCGAAGACGGCGGCGTGGAACGGCGAACGCATGGCGATATAGGGATTGTAACCGAAGGCCATGACGGAGGCCGTGTGCGTATGTCCATGCAGCACTGGCAGCTTCTGGACGGATGCCTGGGCTTCCGTCAGCTGGCGCTTGCCACCGAAAGGCATCAGCACTGTGGAGGCTCCAATGGTGGCATCGAACATCTCAATCAAGCCTTTCTGTGAAGCCACGTTGGGATTGGTAAGGCAGCTGGTCATCTTGTCTTGCCAAGTGTTACCCGCCACAGGCTGGGATTCCAGCACATTGTCGGGGATAGCGTTGATGACCGCCTTCATCCGCTGACGCACTCCATTGGTGTTGATGAAGTCGCGGCTGAGGTTGACGATGGTCTTGCCGCGCCAGGTCATGGTCAGGCGGTTGTCATCGGTGACATGGGCGATGATGTTGGCCTCGATGTTCTCCTCACGGCAGTATTCGAAGAAAGTGTCCACATCTTTAGCATCCACCACCACGCTCATACGTTCCTGCGATTCGCTGATGGCCACTTCCGTGCCGTTGAGACCCTTGTATTTGGTTCTGACGGAATCCAGATCGATAGTCAGCCCGTCGGCCAACTCGCCGATGGCCACGCTCACGCCGCCGGCCCCGAAGTCGTTGGATTTCTTGATCAGGCGGGTGACTTCCCGGCGGCGGAACAGATGTTGGATTTTGCGTTCCTCGGGGGCGTTACCTTTCTGCACTTCAGCAGCGCAGGTGTCGAGGGATTTCTCGTTGTGTTCCTTGGACGAACCAGTGGCGCCACCGATGCCGTCGCGGCCCGTACGGCCACCGAACATGATGACAACGTCGCCCGGTTGCGGGTGCTCGCGATGCACATGGTCCACGGGTGCGGCCCCGACCACGGCACCGATTTCCAGACGTTTGGCCTGGTAGTTTTTGTGATAAATCTCGCGCACATGCGTGGTGGCCAAGCCAATCTGATTGCCATAGGAAGAGTATCCGGCAGCGGCACCCTTGGAGATGACCGACTGGGGAAGCTTACCCTCAAGGGTTTCCGAAATGGGGGCATTGATGTCACCGGCACCCGTCACGCGGAGAGCCTGATAGACGTAGCTACGCCCGCTCAGCGGGTCGCGAATGGCCCCTCCCACGCAGGTGGCGGCCCCGCCAAAGGGCTCAATCTCCGTGGGATGGTTGTGCGTCTCGTTCTTGAACATCAGCAACCACTTTTCCCAGCGTCCGTCCACGTCCACATCTATATATATGCTGCACGCATTGTTCTCCTCTGACACTTCCATGTCGGGCAGATTGCGGTTTGCACGCTCGTATTTGCCGTTGATGCTGGCCATATCCATCAGCGTCTGCGGTTTTACCCGATCACCATATACAGACCGCCGCATCGCCACATATTGATTATAAGCCTCCTGCAACTGATATTGTAACGTACTGGGTGTAAACACTATATCCGTCAACTCCGTTTCAAAGGTGGTGTGGCGGCAGTGGTCGCTCCAGTAAGTATCCAAAAGCTTGATCTCCGTATCCGTAGGCTCGCGATGCTCTTCATTGCGGAAATATTCCTGTATAAATTTCAGATCCTCCAAGGACATAGCCAACCCCATCTTCCCACGAAAATCCTCCAATTGTGATTCTGTCCAGGATGTGAATCCCTGATAAACAGGCACATCCTGCACATCTGGGTTCTCGGTGAGTTCAAGGAGAGACATATCCTTCTCGCGGGCCTCCACCTCATTGATACAATATTTCTTAATCTGCGCAAACTGCTCGGGTGTCAGGTCGGCATCCAGAATGTAGAGGTTGGCACTCTTGATGACCGCTTCGGTCTTGGGATCCAGCAGCGAGAGACACTGCATGGCACTGTCGGCACGCTGGTCGAACTGGCCGGGCAGGAACTCCACAGCGAAGTGCCGTTTTCCCGCCAAATCCACCTCCTCATAGATATTGTCGGTCACCGGCTCGGAAAAAACAGTCGTTTTGGCTTTCTCCAAAAGAACTTCATCTATATGGAAGATGTCATAGACCTTCAGATGCCGAAGGTTGGTGATATTGGTGTTAAAATTGTGGTTAAGAGTGTCTTTCAGACTAATGGCCTCCACATTGAAGCCCTCTTTTTTTTCTACGAAGATACGAATATCGCGCATAAGGACGTTTTTTTTATATGCTGGCAAAAATACGAAATAATCTCCAAATTCATCAAACCAAACATTCACCCTATTCGAATTTCCGCGAAAAATGTTATTTTTGCCCGCTAAATTTTTAAGAAGATGTTACAGATACAACTTTTAAGAGAAAATCCACAAGAAGTTATTGAACGACTGAAAATCAAGAATTTCGATGCCACAGATTTGGTCAATGAGATTCGTCAGTTGGATATAGATAATCGCGCCATCAAGAAGAGTTTGGACGACAACCTGATGGAACAGAACCAAGGGGCCAAGAAGATCGGCCAGTTGTTCAAAGAGGGCAAACGCGACGAGGCCGATGCCTTGAAAGCCCGCATGGCGGAATTGAAGGAGGCGGAAAAAGAAGGCCGTGCCAAATTGCAGGAACAGGAAGCCCTGTTGCAAACCAAGATGGTGTTGCTGCCCAACCTGCCCAACCAGGCGGTGGCACCCGGCAAAGGTGCTGAGGACAATGAGATTGTCTATACGGAAGGTGACGCCTCAAACCTCGGTCCCGAGGCCATGCCGCATTGGGATCTGGTGAAAAAATACGACATCATCGATTTCGAGCTCGGCACCAAAATCACCGGAGCAGGTTTCCCTGTTTACAAGGGTAAAGGTGCCCGTATGCAGCGCGCCCTCATCGACTTCTTCCTTGACAGCGCCATCGAGGCCGGATTCACGGAGATCCAACCGCCGTACATGGTGAATGAGGATTCCGCCTACGGCACCGGCCAGCTGCCCGACAAAGAGGGACAGATGTACCACTGCCAGATAGATAACTTCTACCTCATCCCCACCGCCGAGGTGCCTGTGACCAATATCTACCGCGACGTCATTCTCAAAGAGAGCGACTTCCCGTTGAAAAACTGTGCCTACTCCGCCTGTTTCCGTCGCGAGGCCGGCTCCTACGGCAAAGACGTGCGCGGCCTCAACCGTCTGCATCAGTTCGACAAAATCGAAATCGTGGTCATCGAGCACCCTGACCGCTCGTATGAGACATTAGAAAAAATGACCAACTACGCTAAGGGACTGCTCACTAAGCTGGGTCTGCCTTTCCGTGTGCTGCGTCTGTGCGGCGGTGACATCAGCTTCACCTCCGCCCTCACCTATGACCTTGAGGTCTATTCCAAAGCCCAACAGAAATGGCTGGAAGTCAGCTCCGTATCCAATTTCGAATCCTATCAGGCCAACCGCCTGAAACTGAGATTCAAGGATGCCACCGGTAAGACTCGTCTGGCCCACACTCTGAACGGCAGTGCTCTGGCTCTGCCCCGCGTACTGGCCGCCATTCTCGAAAACTACCAGACCGACAAGGGCATCATCGTGCCGGAAGTGCTTCGTCCCTACACCCGTTTCGACATTATTGACTAAACTCCTTTATGAAAAAAATCCTCTTTGTCCTACTGCTAGTCCTCTCCTGTGGCGCTTTGTTTGCCCAACAAAGCGAAGAGGAAAAGTTGGCGTTACAATATTATAAAGACAAAGAATTTGACAAGGCTGTGGAACTGTTTGAGAAAATCCAGTCCAAAAAGCCCAACTCATACGTCTATTATTACTACTACTCCTCCCTGATGGAGTTGCAGCGGTATGATGATCTGGAGAAGCTGTGCAAAAAACAGGTGCGCAACTTCCCGAATGTCCAGCGTTACAAAGTGGACCTCGGCTATGCGTACGAACGAGCCGGCGAAAACCAGAAAGCCGAAAAACAGTATCAGGAACTGCTGCGCAACCTCCAAGCCAAAGAGTATTCCATTCAGGAATTATACAGCGCTTTCTACTCCCGTTTGAAATACGATTATGCCATTGAGAGTATCCTCAAAGGACGTAAGTTGCTGAATAACGACAAATTCTTAGCCAAAGAAATCATCTCCCTGTACCAGCATCTGAACCAGACGGAAAAAATCATTGACGAAGCCCTGAATCTGGTGAAGGAGGATGATGAGACCTATATGGATCAGGCCCAGACGGCCATCCAAAATCTGCTGCAGGATGACGAGGACCAGATCAAGTTCAACACCGTCAAGACCACACTTCAAAAATACTCGCAAAAATATCCGTCCAACATCTCCTATCTGAACCTGCTATTATGGATCAACCAGCTGCACAAAGATTTCCCGGAGGCGTTGGAACTGGCCAAATCCATTGACAAGCGTACTAAGAAAGAGGGTCTCAAGACGTATCCGTTAGCCCTTGTGGCAGCGGAAAACAAAGACTACGAAACTGCCATTGAAGCCTTAAACTATGTGATTTCCAAAGGCGAGGATGCTTTGAACTACGTTTTGGCCAAGATGAAAATCTTAGATGTGCGCTATCAGAAGCTCACCTCCTCATCGCCTGTCAAGATGGTGGATGCCATCAATTTGGAACGCGATTTCCAAAAAGCTCTGGAAGAAAACGGCATCCATTCCGGCACTATGGATTGGATCCGCAAATACGCCCATTTGTTGGCCTTTTACGTGAACAAACCCCAGACGGCCATCGACTTGCTCACCCATGCCTCCTCCAACACCAAAGACAACCGCGAAAAGAACCAATACAAAATCGATATGGCTGATATTCAGCTGTATATGGGAGATATCTGGGAGGCTTCGCTGAACTACTCGCAAGTGGACAAAGCACTGCCGAACGATGCTTTGGGCAGCGAGGCCAAATTCAAGAACGCCAAACTCTCCTTCTACATCGGGGAGTTCGACTGGGCCAAAAGCCAGCTCGACGTGCTGGCCGCCGCCACTACCAAGCTCATCTCCAACGACGCCATCTACTTCTCCCTGCTGATTGCCGACAATCAGGAGGAAGAGGAAGAAGAAGAGGACGACGAGGACACCACGCAGATGTTGTTTGGCCAGAATATCCAGAACCTTCCCCTGAAAAAGTACGCTGAGGCCGACTTTCTCATTTTCCAAAACAAAGACGACAAAGCCTTGGAGGTGCTGGACACGGTCATTGCCATGGCTCCGTTCGGCACCTTGGTGGACGATGCACTGTATCAAAAGGCGCTTATCTACATCAAGCAGAAAAACTATTTGGGCGCGGAAACCCTGTTGAAAAAAATAGAGGAGAACCACGGCACCGAACTGCTGGCTGACGATGCTGTCTATCAATTGGCTGAGCTGTACGAATATTATCTAAAGGATATCTCGAAGGCCATGGAATACTATCAGAAAATCATCCGAGATTTCAGCAGCAGCCTGTATGTGGTAGAAGCCCGTAAGCACTATCGGGCCCTGCGGGGTGACAACATTCACTAAAACAGGATCAAGATGGATGTTCGGGCAAAAAAGAGATTAGGACAGCATTTTCTGAAAAATGAGGATATTGCGCAACGCATCGCGGAAGCGGTGCGCACGCCTGACGCGCACGTGCTGGAAATCGGTCCCGGAATGGGCGTGCTCACCCAATTCCTGCTCCAGCGGGATTTCGCCGATTTTTCCGTCATCGAATTGGACGAGGAGTCCGTGGCCTACCTGCAAACCCATTTCCCGCAATTGGGCGACAACCTCATCGCCGGCGACTTCCTCCGCTTCGACCTCGGCACCTATTTCCCGGACCAATTCGTCATTGTCGGTAATTTTCCCTACAACATCTCCTCCCAAATCCTTTTCCGGATGTTAGAATACAAAGATCGCGCCGTGGAGTTGGTGGGCATGTTCCAAAAGGAGGTGGCCGAGCGCATCACGGCAACGGCTGGAAAGAAGCAGTACGGCATTGTAAGCGTTTTGATACAAGCGTTTTATGATACTGAATATCTGTTTACGGTAAATGAAAACGAATTTCTGCCGCCGCCCAAAGTGAAATCGGCAGTTGTTCGCGTGACCCGGAATTTTGACAAGAAGCTAAATTGTGACGAAGAGAAATTCAAATTAGTGGTGAAGACGGCCTTCAACTACCGTCGGAAAACCTTGCGCAACGCCCTGCAATCGCTCGCTTTCGCCCCTGACGAGGTAGCATCCAACCCTCTTTTCACACGCCGCGCCGAACAACTGACCATCGCTGATTTTGAACTGTTGGCCAATCTGTTAGCCTAATTCCCATCATTCTTTCCCATAGCACAACTGTGCGAACAGCCGTACCCCGACGGGAACAAGCTCGTCTGGGAAATCGAAGTGCGGATGGTGCAGCGACGGCTGGTCTTTCCCTGATCCTAAGCCAAACAAAGCCCCATCGTAATGCTGCGTCAGCAGGCCGAAATCCTCACCCCAGGAAAAAGGGGTATCCTTTTCCTTATAGGGCAACCCGCATTCCGCGGCGGCGCGGCGGATCACCTGCACGGCGTCGGGATGGTTGTTGGATGCGGCGAAATACTCCTTCCAGGCAATCTCATGGCCAAGCCGCGCCGCACCGCACACCTCGGCCACCTGTTTCTCCACTTCAGCCTTCGTCTGCTGCAGCAACGCATCGTCCTTGGCGCGCAAGGTGAAGCGCAACACACCGTGGCCGGCCGCCACGCCATATGCAGGCTCGCCAATGCGGAACTCCACCAGCGTCACCAAGCGGAAATCATCGCGAAGCATATCGTACTGATTCAATGACAGCAAGTTGTCAGTAATCGTTTTAGCGGCAGGATAGGGACACAACGCTTTCTGCGGTTCGGCGGCGTGCGCCGTGTGCCCGTGCAAGTGGATGTCGCAACTGATGACCGAGCAGGTGAAACTCCCTTCCCGGCAAATCACCGTGCCCAACTCCTCGCCGGGAATATTGTGCAGGGCAAAAACCCTGTCCGGTTTGTATTCTTCCAAAATGTTAGTCTCCAGCAGCTGACGTGCGCCCTCGCCCGTCTCTTCCGCCGCCTGGAAAAACAGCAGCACCCGACCCGTTGAGGGCGGGTTGGCCGCCAACCTCTCTGCCAAACCCAGCAAGATAGTCGTATGGCCATCGTGCCCGCATTTGTGCGATACGCCCGACGTATGCGAAGCGTAGGGCACATCTATCGTCTCATCTACACGCACGGCATCAAAGTCGCCACGGAGCAGAAGCGTGCGCCCCGCATGACCACTGTCGTAAACAGCCAAGATATGATTGTTTCCAGGAAATGTCAGCAGTTTCGACGGTTGCAACGTGGCCAACCTGTCCAAGATGAACTGATGCGTGCGGTGCTCTTGGCCGGACGGCTCCGCCAGCTGGTGCAGCGCGTGACGCAATGTGCTATAA
>JAIKYR010000060.1 GCA_024682995.1 Bacteroidales bacterium
TCAAGATTCTCAATCTTGCAATACGAGTTCGATTCTCGTACGCAGTACTTAAAACAACGTTGTTGATAACAACGTTGTTTTTTCGTAATAGGTACCTTCTGATTTTGTATTTTTGCGCTTTATTATCCTCATACTATGATAAGTTATATAAAAGGAAAACTGGTTGAAAAGAATCCCGCCTACGTCATCATTGAGACGGCAGGCGGCATCGGATTCTACATCAACATATCCCTCGCCACCTATTCCCAGCTGAAAGATGATGAGGAAATCACCCTGCTTACCTATTATATTATAAAAGAAGACGCCCAAATCCTCTACGGTTTCATAAACGAAGAGGAGCGCGAACTCTTCAAACTCCTGCTCTCCGTGAACGGCATCGGACCGAACACCGCCCGACTGATCCTATCCTCCATGAGTGTGGGTGAGGTACTGAATGCCATCGCCACGGAAGATGTGCGCGCCATCCAGTCCATCAAGGGCATTGGGGCTAAGACCGCCCAACGGGTGATCATAGAGCTGAAAGACAAAACCAAAAAGGCAAACTGGTCCGTCGAATCAAAAATTTCAGTCTCATACAATAATAATAAATATGAAGCGTTATCTGCCTTATTGGCCTTGGGATTCCCCAAAACCGGCGCGGAAGCCGTGTTGGACAAAATCATCAAGGCAGAAGGTTTGAATCTGTCTGTAGAAGACTTGATCAAGAAGGCGTTAAAATTGTTATAGTGGATTTGAAAGCAACCCGACATACAATATATATTATATACATTCTGGTTTTGATGGGCTTGTGCCAATTGACGGTCCAAGCTAACATCATACCACACACTATGAGCGGAACGACGGCATTCACAGAGTATCCCATCCCACTCACGCCGCCAGACACTAACCCGCCAGTGGTGCCGCAACCCAACAACAATCCCCTGCAAAACAACTTCATCAGTCCCTTCTCCCTGCACAATCCACCGGGAGTGGGTACCGTTATCCAATACGACCCGGAAACCAACACGTACAACTTCCAGTACATGACCGGCAACACGCCCTTCGGGCCGGGCGCGTATATGGACGTGAACGAGTATATTGACTACGACCTACGGCAGAGCATCAACGACTACTGGCATGCGCACAGCAACTCCTATGCCGGTGGAGGCAACCGACGCGGCGGCGGACTTATTCCCCAGCTGCACATCGGCGGTGACATCTTCGAGGGCATCTTCGGCAGCAACACCATCGACATACGCCCCTCCGGTAGCGTGGAACTGAAATTCGGTATCAAATACAACCAAGTCGATAATGACAATCTGCCCGTCAAGCAACAACGGCATCCGGATTTCGACTTCGACCAGGACATCCAGCTGAATCTCATTGCCAAAATCGGCGACAAAATAGAGTTCAACCTTAACTATACGACCGACCAGCTGACATTGGACAACAATATGGACAAAATCAAGCTGAAATATGCCGGCAAGGAGGATGACATTCTACAACTTATTGAGTTTGGTAATGTGACACTGCCGTTGAACAGCACGCTGATTACCGGTAGCCAAAGCCTGTTTGGTGTCAAAACACAGCTGAAGTTCGGAAACCTCATGGTGACGGCGGTCGCTTCCCAGAAGAAAGGTTCCTCGGAAACCATGACCATCACCGGCGGGGCGGAAACAGAGGACTTCTACTTCCGCGCTGACGAATATGAAGAGAACAAGCACTTCTTTCTCGGCCAGTTTTTCCGCGACCACTACAACGAATATCTGAAAACGCTTCCGTTAGTGAGCTCCCCCATCGTCATCACTAAGATTGAGGTTTGGCGTACCACCGTTGGAGCGGCCACTCAGGAAAACCGTAACATTGTGGCTTTCACCGACCTTGGCGAGGCCAACCCTGAATTTGGAGCCTTATCTTACAATCCCGCAGCCTCGGGCGGTGGACAATATCCCGACAACGACATCAACAACCTGAACCAGGTAGTGGATTCATCGCTGATCCGCAACATCTCTGCCGTTTCCAACAACCTGCACTCTGTAGGCATGAAGGCCGGTACCAACTACGAAAAGGTGGAAAGTGCCCGATTGCTCTCACCCTCTGAATACACCTTCAACGCGAAGTTGGGCTTCATCACCCTGAACTCGGCACTCAACTCCGATCAGGTGCTGGCCGTGGCATTCCAATACACTGTCATCGGCGATGACCATGTGTATCAGGTAGGTGAATTTGCCAACGAGGTGTCCGCACCCAACTGTATCCGGGTGAAATTGTTGAAGAGTACCAACCTGAACACCCGTTCCCCTTTGTGGAAGCTGATGATGAAGAACGTCTATTCCCTTTCCGCCTATCAGGTGTCTCCCGAAAAATTCCGGTTGAACATCCTCTACACAGGTGATGAGGATGGTATTGCCAACGGCTTCTTTACCAAAGGCAAAAACAAGGGTATTGCCCTTATCAAATTGATGGGTTTGGACCGTTTGAACCAGCAGCAGGACCCCTCTCCGGATGGTATTTTCGACTTTATTGACGGAGCAGCCACCAATGGCGGTACCATCAACTCCAACAACGGACGCATCTACTTCCCCACCGTAGAACCTTTCGGCAAGGACTTGAGAGCCCTCTTCGATGAGGATGAAGCCAACCTTGCAGACCTTTATTCCTACGATTCGCTTTACACCATGACCAAAACCATGGCCCAGCAGATCACCAACAAAAACAAATACTATCTGGAAGGCAGCTACCGTTCCTCTTACGGTTCCGAATACCATTTCAACTCCACCAATGTGGCACAAGGTTCGGTGAAGGTGACTGCCGGCGGCATCCAACTGACTGAAAATGTGGATTACACCGTCAACTACGACATGGGTACCGTTTCCATTATCAATCAGGGTATATTGAATTCCGGTACACCCATCACCATTTCCATTGAAAACGACAATGAGTTTGTTGCCAAGGACCAGGTGATGTTGGGAGCCAATTTCGATTATATTTTCTCAAAAAATTTCAACATTGGAGCCACTATTCTCAACCTGCGGGAGCGTCCCCAAACAAACAAGGTCAACTATGGTGACGAACCTATCAACAATGTGGTTTGGGGTATGAATTTCGCCTACAAGACGGAGTTGCCCTTCATCACTAAGGTTATTGATAAAATCACCTTCCACAGCACAACCACGGCTTCCAATTTGAATTTGGAAGGGGAGTTTGCCCATTTTATTCCAGGTCATAACCGGGCCGTCGGCAAGTCAGGAACCACCTATATCGATGATTTCGAGGCGGCCAAGTCTTCCATTGACCTTTCCACCATGGCCAACTGGGTGCTGGCCTCCACGCCACAAGGGCAGCCCGACCTATTTCCCGAGGCTCGTCCGTACAGTGTCACGGACAACACTCGAAAACAACTTTCCTACGGTTACAATCGTGCCTTGTTATCCTGGTATGTCATTGATCCGATGTTTTATAACAACAACAATGCCACCCCGAAGAACATCACCAAGGAGGACCTCTCCTTCCCATACGCACGCGCCGTCTATGAGCCGGAACTTTTCCCCTACAGAGAACAATCCGGTACGGAGCTTTCTACGTATATGACGGTTTTCAATATGGCCTACTATCCTTCAGAAAAAGGCCCCTACAACTATGATGTGGCTGGCGAGGAAGGTGTTTCCCGCGGTATCAACGATGACGGCACCCTGAAAAATCCGGAAACCCGCTGGGGCGGCATCATGCGCAAATTCGACAACACAGATTTCGAATCCTCCAACTACGAGTATATCGAATTTTGGATGATGGACCCGTTCATCGATAATCCGAACCATAGTGGCGGTAAGCTCTATTTCAATTTGGGTGACATTTCGGAGGATATTCTTCGCGATGGTATGAAATTCTTTGAAAACGGACTTCCCGGTGACGGCTCCGACGAGAATGTGGAATTTACCACATGGGGTCGTGTGCCCACCACTCAGCTGATTGTCAACGCTTTCGACAACGACCCCGAAACGCGTGCCTATCAGGACGTCGGCTATGACGGATTGCAGGATGAGCGCGAACGAACCTTCTTCAAAGAAAACTACCTTGACATTATCGCCAACAAATTCGGTGTGTCATCGTTAGCCTACCAAACAGCCTACAACGACCCTTCTTCCGATGACTACCATCATTTCCGGGGTTCGGACTTTGATGTGGCGGACTTGAAAATCGTGGAACGCTATAAACGTTACACTATGGCCGAAGGCAACTCGCCGACAGAAAGCCAAAGTCCCGAGCCATATCCCACCTCTTTCAACCTCATGCCGAACTTGGAGGATATGAACAACGACAATACGTTGAGTGAAGATGAGAAATATTACCAGTATGTAATCAATCTTTCTCCCGACAACATGGTGGTGGGTGAAAACTACATCAACGACATCTACGAGGCCATGCCGGAACCGCTGCCCGACGGCACACGTCCACTCACCAAATGGTACCAATTCCGTATCCCGATTCACAACCCGGACAAAGTGGTCAACGGTATGTCGGGATTCAACTCCATCCGTTTCATGCGTGTCTTCATGCGCGGATTTGAAGAACCCATCGTTTGCCGTTTCGCCACCTTCGAGCTTGTTCGCGGAGACTGGCGCACCTATAACCTGACACTTCAGGAGCAGGGCGACTATATGCCTACACAAGGCGATGGGGAAGGTTCTTTCTATGTAGGAACCGTCAGCTTGGAGGAAAACGCCAACCGCACACCGATTCCATACATGCTGCCTCCCGGCATCGAACGTGAGCGCGCGTTTGGCACAAAAGTGTATCAGAAAAACGAACAGTCTCTGACTATGAAAGTCATTGACCTGCCCGACGGCGACGCCCGCGCCATCTACAAAAGCACCAAATACGACCTCCGCCAGTTCAACAACCTGCGGATGTACATCCATGCGGAAGATGTCAACAATAACGGCGACCTCAAGCCAGGCGACGTGACTGCCTTCGTCCGTTTAGGCTCCGACTTCACGGAAAACTACTACGAGTATGAGATGCCCATCGTGATCTCACCTTGGCATTGCGGGCGCGACACGTTCGCCATCTGGCCGGAAGCCAACAACATGCTGGTCCGCCTGGATTCTCTGGTTTCCTTGAAACAGGAACGAAACGTGGCTGTGCGAAAAGGCTATCACTCCTCAAATTCCATTCCTTATTCGAAGGATATTGACGACAATAACCGCATTACTGTGGTAGGTGTGCCCAATTTGGCAGAGGTCACCACCATCATGATTGGTATTCGCAATCCGAAAAAGAAACTTAATGATGATGATGACATGTTACCAAAATCCGTTGAAATGTGGATTAACGAGTTACGACTCAGCGGCTTTGATGACAAACAGGGATTTGCCGCCCTTTTACGGGCCCGCGTCAACCTGGCTGACGTGGGAGACCTTACCGTGTCGGGCAGTTACATGTCGCCCGGCTTCGGAAGCATCGAGCAGTCCGTCACCGAACGCTCCATGGATACCAAATACAATCTTGATATCGCCGCTAACTTGGATGGTGGTAAGATCTTATTCCCTGAAAAATGGAACATTAAGATTCCTGTGCACTATGACTACTCGTTAGGAATAGAACAACCTGAATACAATCCGCTGAATCCCGATGTGAAGATGCGCGATGACCTGGCCACATACGAATCTGCGGAACAACGCGACTCCATCCGCCACCTCACCAACGCATACACCCGCCGACAGAATGTGAACCTTATGAACGTTCGAAAAGAGCGTAACTTGGATGGCGGCAAGTTGAAGATGCACCCGTGGGACATCGAGAATTTCGACCTCTCCTACTCCTATTCGGAATTGGTGCAGCGCGATGTGGACCTCGAGCTCAACAACGAATACACCCACAACGGGGAAATCGGCTACACATTCAGCACCAACCCCAAGAACTTCCGTCCTTTCTCAAAAGTGCGCTGGATGAAGTCCAAATGGCTGCAGCTGATTCGGGATTTCAACATCACGCCCATGCCGAAAAACGTGACCATCCGCACGGCTCTGCACCGCGAACTGCAGGAATTCAAATACCGGCCCAAGAGCCAGGGCAACATCATCGTGGACACCAGCTTTGTGAAGTCCTTCGACTGGACACGAAACTACACGTTGAACTGGGACATTTTCCAGAGCCTGAAGCTGGAATACCGCGCCGATGCCTCCGCCCGTATTGACGAGCCGGACGGCCTCATTGACACCCGTACGGAAAAAGATTCTGTATGGCACTGTCTCGGACGCGGCGGCCGTACAACTGATTTCCGACAGACTTTCTCCGGAACCTATCAGATACCCATCAACAAGATACCGTTGTTCAACTGGGTGAATGCCAATGTTCGCTACTCATCCAACTTCTCCTATACGGCCTCCGCCCTCTCACTATCCTACCTCGGCAACACCCTGCAAAACTCCAATTCCATCCAAGGAAACGGAACCCTGAATATGGTCACATTATACAACAATGTACCGTATCTGAAAAAAGTAAACCAGGGTAACCGCAACACGACAAACAAGAATACGGAAAAAAACAAAAACAATAAAAGCAAAGACAACGATACCGATAACGACAAGGACAAAGGAAAGGACAAAGGGAAGAACAAGAATGCCAAAGACTCGCTCAAGGAGAAGCCCAACTACGGCAAAATCATTCTGGACGGAACGCTACGTTTCCTGATGATGGTGCGTAATGTGTCGGCCAACTACTCCGAAGGCCACGGGACCACGCTGCCCGGCTACATGGGCCGCCCCAATATGTTCGGCATTGACTTTACCGACAAGTCTCCCGGCTTCCTCTTCGTATTTGGTGGACAACCAGACGTTTTGGCTATCGGTGCCAGACAACACTGGCTGACCACGGATTCGTTGCTGAACACCGCATACCAGCGAACAAAGAACCAGGTGATCAATTTGCGGGCCACGGTGGAACCCTTCCGGGATTTCCGCATTGACGTGTCCGCCAACAGGAACTTCACCGAGAATTTCTCCGAATATTTCCATGTGGATGAGGCAGGCAACATCAGCCACTACACGCCCCAACGCAACGGCTCCTTCAGCATGACCTACTGCGGCTTGAAGACTTTCTTCTCCAATTACGACGACCTGTTCACCGAATTTCAAAATGTGCGGTTGAAACTCGCCCGCCGGTTGGCCGATGATAACCCCTTCACAAGCTCCGACAACATCAATCCGGAAACCGGATTCCCTGACGGCTATAGCGACGTGTCACAAGATGTGCTGATGGCCGCCTTCTTCACCTCCTATATGGGCAAAGATCCCGACAAGGCCGACATCTCCTCCCCATTCCTCAAAATCCCGCTACCCAACTGGCGTCTGAACTACAACGGCTTCACGAAAATCAAAGGCATGAACAAGATTTTCCAAAGTCTATCGTTGGTTCACTCCTACACCTGCACCTATCAGGTCGGCTCCTATACCACCAACTTGGCCTATCGCGAGGGCGAGGGCGTCCGCAACACCTTAGGCGATTTCATACCCTCCAACGAACTGAACCAGATTGCCATTTCTGAACAGTTTGGGCCGTTGGTTGGTTTTGACATGACCTTGAAAAATAGCATGTTGCTGAAAGTGGAATATAAACAGAACCGCAATGTGGCCTTGAGTTTCACCAACAACCAAATCACAGAAACATCTTCCTGGGAACTGTCATTCTCCGGTGGATACCGTTTCAAGGATTTGAAACTCGGCCTGATTTTCTCAGGGGTCAAACGTCAGTTTGTCAGTGACTTAAATGTTACATTAGGATTAGGTATCAAGAACAATCAGACCGTTTTACGCAAGATTCAGGAAGACCAGCAGCAGGTTACTTCCGGTATGCTTTCCGCCACCGTGAATGTGGCTGCCGAGTACCAATTCAGCCAAATGGTGGGTTTGAAATTCTACTACGACATGACCATCAACCGACCGAAAATCTACAACCAATACAATAATATGAACTTTGAAACAGGTATTTCTGTCACATTGAGGTTGTCACAATAAAATTTTAGTATTTTTGCACACACAAAATCGAATAATATGAAAAGAAAAAATTTTGTATTGTTGTTCTTTGCCGCCGCGTTTATGATCCTGTGCTTCACCCAATGCCACAAGGAGCGCAGCTGTGGGGCCACCATCACGTGTCTGTACCATCCTGACCCATCCGTTGTTAAACTGGTAGAGGGGGTTACCATCGCCCTTGACACGTTGGGAAAATACAATCATGAATTTTTGAGCATTACGGAAGTTCAAGTGGGTCCGGACAGTGTCCGCTATGACACCATACCTTACACAAGACCCATCTCCGACACACTCCACCACCTTTTCCCGCATACCTCAGCGAACGGCAGCTATCAATTCAAGTTACCGCATCCTGCGCTGTTGGCTTTGAAGGCCACCTGGGAGGACACCACCCAAGAGCCCGCTTTGCACTATGTTGGCTACACGCAAATCACATTGGAAGAGGGTGTGCTGGACAAACATGATACAATTTGGCTGACACCTGAGAACTAATGCGTTTTCATTTTGAAGAAACACGTTAGTTTTCTATTTTTGGTGGTGGCCACAACAGCGTTATGCTTGTTGTTGGTTTTCCATGGTAGAATTACGCATGTTCCCCTCAAAAACAAATTCAAACACGAAAACGTTCGTAAAACGCATGGGGACACCATCAAAGCGCTGATTCTTTATCATGCGGCGGACTATTTTGTGTATCACGGCTCCGTCATCGGCTTCCAATACGACCTGCTGAACCAATTAGGCAAGGACCTTCATCGTCCCGTAGTCATCACCATCGAATCCGACCCGGAAAAGGCCATCCTTGAATGTTTTGCCCAACATTATGATGTTGTGGGCATCGACTTCAACAAAGACATGTTCGTGCCCGACTACATCGTGGAATCCGAGGCCCACTCCTACACATACCCTGTGCTCATCATGCGCAAGGGCATGAAATTCGACAGCACCGCAAAACACATCATCCACGCTTCCGCCCATTATTCCAATCAGGTGGACCTGAGCATCCTGGATCATCCGGAATTGTGGGAACTCCGACACAACCGTGAAGCCACTGCGGAAGACCTTTTCGACATGCTCGGCGACACCCTCATTGACTATGCTGTTTGCAATTTCAATGTGGCAATCACGATGCTTCCCTTCTACACCAATCTTTCGTTAGGTCCCACCATTGGAAAGAATTTCCCCCGAACGTGGATTCTAAACAAGCATAACCGGGAACTTAACGACACCATCAACCAGTGGCTGCGCGATTTCAAGGAAACCAACAAATACCAGAATCTGTGTCTGCGCTACCTGTCACGCCATTCCATCATCATTCAAAGTTCTTTTGGAACCAAGAAGAACAGAATATCCTCCTATGACAAGATTCTTCAGAAAGCCTGCGAACGCTACAACCTTGACTGGAAGTTCATGTCGTCCATTATCTGGCAGGAATCCCATTTTTCATCCGATGTGCTGGGCATGGGCGGCAGTTTCGGCATCATGCAGATGATGCCCGTCACCTGTGCACGCTACGGCATCACCGACACTTCCTCGGTGGAAGACCAGATTTGGGCTGGGGCCAAATACATCTCCTTCCTGTATAAGATATTCGACGGCAAGGTGGACACCGCTGAAATCTACAACTTTGTGGCGGCATCCTACAACTCAGGACCCGGTCACATTCTGGATGCTATGGCTTTATGCAAAAAATATGGGGAGGATGCCACCCATTGGGAAAAAGTGGCGGAGTATTTAGCTCTGAAATCGCATAAGGAATATTACAACGACCCGGTGGTCAAATGCGGTTATTATCCTGGAAAACACACCATTCATTACGTTCAAGAAGTAATGAATCGATATAAAGGTTACGTAATTACAAAGCAAGAAGAATGAAAGTACTGATTATCGGCCGTGGAGGTCGCGAGCACGCCATTGCGTGGAAGATAGCCCAATCCCCGTTACATCCCCAACTATATATCGCCCCCGGCAACGAGGGTATGCGGACCATCACCGACGCACCGGTGGAGCTGGTCTCCATTGACGAAAACAACACCTCCGAACTGCTGACATTCGCGTTGGAGAATAAGATAGACCTGACCATTGTAGGACCAGAGGCCGCGTTGATGAACGGCATCGCCGATACCTTTAAGGAGGCCGGGCTGTCCATCTTTGGACCCACACGCGCTGCCGCCCAGATTGAGGGCAGTAAGCAGTTTGCCAAAGAACTGATGCAACGCTATAACATTCCTACGGCTGGTTTCCGCACTTTTGAGAACTACGATGACGCCAAACGTTATCTCGACGAGATAGGAGCGCCCATCGTCATCAAATACGACGGCCTCGCCGCCGGCAAAGGCGTGGTGGTGGCCATGACAACCGAAGAGGCTGACAATGCTTTGAAGGACATGCTTTTGGATAACCATTTCGGTCAGGGCAAAGTGGTGATGGAGGAATTTTTGGAAGGTCCTGAGTTCTCCTTGCTCACCTTGGTGAACGACGAACAGGTCGTGCCGCTGGTCATCGCCCAGGACCACAAGCGTGCCTACGACGGCGACAAGGGTCCCAACACGGGCGGTATGGGTGCCTACTCGCCCGTACCCGTCATTCCGCAGGCGCAAATCGATTGGGCGGTCGAGCATATCATGAAACCGATGGCTAAAGCCTTGGCAGATGAAGGATGCCCGTTCTGCGGCGTGCTCTACGGCGGCCTTATGCTCACCAAAGCGGGTCCAAAAGTGATTGAGTTTAACGCCCGCTTCGGGGATCCGGAAACGGAAGTGGTGCTCCCCAAGCTCAAAAGCGACCTTTTGCAGATGATCTTAGATATTCTACAACATCGCGAGATAAAACCCGAATTTCATCCTGAAGCTTTTTTAGGCGTGGTGTTAGCCGCCAAAGGTTATCCTGGAAAATATGGCAAGGGATTTGAAATCAAAAATCTGGAAAAAATCAGCCAGCTCGTGTTCCACATGGGTACCAAACACAATGGCGAGGCTTGGCTTTCCAACGGAGGCCGGGTTCTCTTCGTGGTTGGCAAAGGATCCTCTTTGGCGGACGCCCAACGGGATGCCTATGAAGGTGTGCGCCAACTGGAATGTCCCGACCTATTCTATCGTAACGACATCGGCTGGCAGGCTTGTTAATTTTCATATCTTTGCCGCTTTATTTTTATCCTACCCAATGAAACGCTTTTTACTGCTAATATTAGTCATATTCTGCTGTGTAGTAATAACTTCGGCACAATCAGCCATGTTAAAGGGGTTTACCTACGATGACTCCAATGGTGAAACTCTTCCCTATTGTACCATCCTGTTGCAAGGCACCAGTTACGGGGCCTTGTCGGATGAGAAAGGTGCCTTTGTCATCAACAAAATCCCGCAGGGAACATACGTGGTGAAAGTTTCTTACCTGGGCTATACTGACCTTTACGACACCATTGAGGTTCACAATGCCACCATCACCAAACGATATTCTCTCACCCCATCTTCTACTACCTTGGATGCGGTGCAGATTGTGGGCGAAGGGCAACGCAAGGAGCAGGAAACACGCACCTCCGTCATCAGCGTCACGCCTAAAGACATGAGTAAGATGCCTGCCATCGGCGGCCAGCCTGACTTTGCGCAATACCTGCAGGTGCTGCCGGGCATCATCTCCACTGGCGACCAGGGCGGTCAGCTTTACGTGCGCGGTGGCACACCCGTGCAGAACATGCTGCTGTTGGACGGCGTACTGCTTTACAATCCCTTCCACTCCATCGGTATCTTCTCCGTCTTCGACATGGACATTATGAGCAGTGCCGACATCTACACCGGCGGCTATGGGGCGGAATTCGGGGGCAGAATATCCTCCGTCATGGACATCAAAACCCGCGACGGCAACAAGAAACACATCTCCGGAAAAATCGACCTCAGCAACATCTTGGGCCAGGTTATGCTGGAGGGCCCTATTGTAAAACTCAAAAACGATCGGAAAACCTCTTTGAGCTTCATTCTCTCCGCCAAAGGGTCGTACCTGCATCAAGCCTCCAAAGTCTTCTACCCATACGTAGGCGAATCTGGCCTGCCGTATAACTTTCTAGATTTATACGGCAAGGTGACGTTGGCCACCCTAAACGGAACCAAGCTGAACTTGTTTGGCTTCCGTTTCGCCGACCAAGTGAACTACAGCGAAGTGGCTGATTATAATTGGAATAACTGGGGCGTGGGTGCCAATTTCCAGATCGTGCCCGGAGACGCACCCACCACTATCGACGGTTCCCTTTCCTATTCCCGTTACGCTTGTTTGCTGGATGATAAAATGTTTACGCCGAAAAACAGCTCCATGGACGGATTCACCTTCAACCTCTCCTTTAACTATTATTTGGGTAAAAGTCTGCTCCAAATCGGGGCCGAAGCCGTCGGATTCAACACTTTGTACCATTATTTCTCCCGACTCGGATCGGAAAACACCATCGAAGACCACACGACGGACATGTCGATTTATGCCAAATTCAAATACAATTGGCGCAATAAAATTCTCGTGGAGCCCAGCTTCCGTCTGCAGTACTACTATGCTTTAGGGGAGGTTTCGCCCGAACCCAGACTGGCTTTTAAGTACAATATTCTCAAGAACTTGCGTTTGAAATTAGCTGGAGGTCTTTATTCCCAGAACCTCATCTCCATTACCTCCGACAACGATGTGGTGAGCCTGTTCCAAGGATTTCTCTCCTCACCCGAACACACATACATGACCCAGACATTCCGTGACGAAGAGATGAACAGCCGCTTGCAAAAAGCCCAGCATGTCATCCTCGGACTCGAATATGACCCAATCCCCACCATTTCCATTAACATGGAAGGCTATTTCAAGAATTTCTCCCAACTCATTTCGGCCAACCGCTACAAGCAATTTGACGACGAAAAAGAGTTCATCTGGGAGAAGGGCAAGGCATACGGTGGCGATATCACGGTGAAATACGACAACAAGGGCTACTATGTCTGGCTCGTCTATTCGTTAGGCTGGGTGAAACGACAGGATGACAAGATGGACTACTTCCCGCATTTCGACCGGCGGCACAACATCAACTTGCTGGCTTCCTACTCTTTTGGGAAACGTCACTCCTGGCAGATTAACGCCCGCTGGAACTTCGGGTCCGGATTCCCGTTCACGCAGACGCAAGCCTTCTTTCCGAGCTATGTGCCGTCCGGCATTATCGACGACTACACAACCATCAACGAGGATGTGGACTTCATTCTGGCCGATTACAACAATGCCCGCTTGCCGAACTACCACCGCCTTGACCTTGGAGCCAAAAAGAAGTTCTTCTTAGGCGAACGCCATTCATTGGAATTGAGCATTTCGCTCTCCAATGTGTATAACTATAAGAACGTTTTCTACGTAAATCGAACCACAAACGACATCATTTATCAGCTTCCCTTCCTCTACTATTTCGGGCTCACTTGGCGTTTTTAACTCATAACATATTGTATATAAACAATTTGGTGTTATTTAAAAAAATATTCTTAAAATAACACAAGCAAAACAAAAAAAGTGTATTTTTGCGCCGTCATTCAGACAAACGGATCGGTAGTTCAGTTTGGTTAGAATACATGCCTGTCACGCATGGGGTCGCGAGTTCGAGTCTCGTCCGGTCCGCCAAAGAAAGTAGAGATGTAATCATTGCGTCTCTACTTTTTTTTATGGAGAAAAACTGTATCTTTGCCGCGTAAAAACCAAACCATTATGAAAAAAGTATGGCTTATCTGCACCCTATTGCTCATTCTTACAGGCTGTTCTTCACAAAAAAAGATGGTAATTCTTAACCGGGAGACAAACGAAGTGACCGTGAAGAAGGGGCAATCCTTTGAAATAGAGTTTCTGACCAATGCCTCTACGGGATTCTGGTGGCAGTTGACCAACGAGTCGGAACTGAAAGTGGTGAGTCCGCAGGATAGACGTTATGAGAGCAACGCGCCAGTGGGCATGGTGGGCGCTTCCTCCCATCTTTTCTGGAAGTTCGAGGCCAAAGAAAAGGGCAAACAGACCTTGAAATTCGTCTATGCCCGTGAAAACTGGGATCAGGCCATCCGTACCCGCGAAGTGGTCGTCACCGTCAAGTGATGGACAATCCCGACATTTATGTGGCCATCCCGGCCATGGATGAGCGGCAAGAATTGCCGCTGACTCTCCAAAACCTTGCTGAACAGCAAGATGCTGGACACTTCTATATTTATGTGTGCGTAAACCAACCCGAATCCTTTTGGCAAATATCGGACAAAACGGTCATTTGCCAACGTAATGTGCAGCTGTTGGACTATTTGCGGCAACTTCCCTTACCCAACCTACATATTATAGACAAATCCACCAAAGGAAACGGCTGGGACGACAAACATTTGGGTGTGGGATGGGCGCGTAAAACCCTGTTTGATACAATCTTAAGCGTGGCGGCGGGCGAGGATATCATCGTCAGCCTGGATGCCGACACGCGTGTTTCGCCCCACTATCTGGCTTCCGTCCGGCATACCTTCGCCCGCCGCCCAGACATTCCAGCCCTTGCCGTGCCCTATTATCACCCGCTCGCAGGCGACGAACTCACTGACCGCGCCATCCTCCGTTACGAATTCTATATGCGCAACTATGCCATCAACCTCCTCCGCATCGGGTCGCCCTACGGATTCACAGCGTTAGGCTCCGCCATCGCCATGCGGGCCAATGCCCTCCGGAAAATCGGCGGCATCACCCCCTTGAAAAGCGGCGAGGATTTCTACTTGCTGCAGAAATTCCGCAAGATGGCACCCATAGGACTTTATAATGAAGAGAGCGTCTTTCCCGCCACCCGACCGTCCAACAGGGTGGATTTCGGCACCGGACCCGCTATCATCAAGGGCGCTGGAGGCAACTGGTCGGCATACCCCATCTATCACCATACATTATTCAACGATATAGAAAACACCTACCATAGCATACCCGAACTATTTGATCATAAAATAGATACCGATTTTTTACATTTTCTCCAAACCGCCAATAAAACCGCATCTCCTACCGACATTTGGAAAAGCATCCGACAGAATGTGAAGGACTTGCCTCACTTCGAACAGGCTTTCCATGAGAAAGCCGACGGCCTACGAATCCTACAGTTTTTACGGCAGAAACATAAAGAAAATCCAATGCGGAATGAGGAAGCCTTGTACGACAATCTGACACTATGGATTCCCGATCTTTTGCCAGAATGGTATTCCCGAAGCGCTGCTTTTGAAAACTATACCGTGGAACAGCTTGATATTCTGCGATGTATGCTTTTTGATTTGGAATTGCATCTTCGGAAAAAAACAGAGTGAATCTTGTAAATATTATATTGTTGCTTGATGAAAAACAACAATGCCATTTCCAGCCTTCCTACGTTTCTTCCCTTCTTCCCGTATCGTTTTTTTGAGTATTTTTGCGGCTGCAAATCAAAATTTGCTATCTGACAACATAACAATTTGTGTTTTAAAATCCAATTTATAATGAACCCTTTATTCCAACCTTCCGTTTATCAAAACCGCCGCGACAAGCTCACCCAGTCGGTGGGCAGCGGCATCGCCGTCTTCCTGGGCAACCACGAAGCGCCGATGAACTATCCCGACAATACGTACAATTTCCGTCAGGACAGTGATTTCCTCTATTTCTTCGGCCTCTCTATCGCTGACATTGCCGCCGTCATCGACTTTAATGCGCACAAGTCCATCATTTTCGGCAACGACTTCACCATCGATGACATCATCTGGATGG
>JAIKYR010000061.1 GCA_024682995.1 Bacteroidales bacterium
ACGAACGGCAAAAGCATCTGGCCCAGTTCACCTATTCGCTGCTGAAAGAGAGTTCCCCGCGACACACGGCCAACGAGATTGCCGGCCTGCTGGACTTTCATGGCACATACTACACCGTCTCGCAGACGCTGGAGTGGGTTAACATTTCCGTTTCCGTTCCCAAATACAAGATGGCGGACATACTGCCTGTCATCTTTGAATTCCTTTCCGCCCCCGAATACCGTGACGAGAATTTGTCCCTATATCGGAACATACGCATCAAAGATCTGGAATACAACGAGCAGAAAACGGAATTCCGCGCCACTCAGTTACTGCTTCACGCCATGTTCGGCGATGCCGTCACCGCCGGACAAATATCCACCAAAGAGCTCTTATCCGCCATCACCGCCAATCAGATGAAAGCCTACCATCAGGAGACTTTCGTAGCCGAGAACATCACGATTTTTGCCACCGGGAATCTGGACAACGGACTGAAGCAACTTATCAGCGACTTATTCTCCCAGATCCCTTCGGGGAAAGCGGACCCCCCATTCGGACCTCTCGTGTTGCCTGCTGACAGCACACCGCTCATTCAAGGGACCATCCCCACCGCCGTGCAGGCCTCCATCAACCTCGGGATGCCCAATATCGGCTATCTGGCCTCCGACAAGCGCGATTTCTCCATCCTCTCCACCCTATTGGGCGGCTATTTCGGTTCCCGACTGATGCAACGGTTGCGTGAGAAAGAGGGCTACACGTACGGTGTGTCGTCCGGCAGTGTCTATTTCGGAAGCCAATCGCTCTTCATCATCGACAGCAACGTCAACGCGCCCGATGCAGAAGCCGCCATACAAGCCTGCTTTGAGGAGATGCAGCGGATGCAGGATGAGCCCATGCCGGCGGCAGAGCTGGATGCGGCCCGGAGCTATATCATCGGAGATATGCTGCGCGATGTGGAGAATTCGGTCTCCTACATGAAGAAATACGCCTTCTGGCAGTCGTTCGGCCTTTCGGAGGAGGAGTTTCCGACTATGATGCGCCACGTGCGCGAAATCACGCCCGAACGCATCCAAACATTGGCAAAAAAATATTTTTCCTACAATAATTTCACACAGATTATCGTTAAGTGAAGTTGTATTGATTTCAGGCAGATGAGAACATTTGTATGCACAATCCTATTCCTTTGTCTGGCGTTTGTCGGTTTTGCCTTCGAGCCGCCCGCCATGCAGTGCATCGCCATCCACGACAACACTCATCTGAAAGTCTATTGGAAGAACCCTGCCAACGCCGCCAATCTGCAAATCAAAACCTATTATTTTTATTGTAACGATATACTGGTGGACTCCATCGTGACCACTGCCACCTACCATCCGTACGATTTCGGCGACAAGGTCATCAGCATGGCTGGCAGCACCAGCACCTTCGCCTGCTTCATTGTGGCCCAAAACAACGCGAACGAGTTAGCCTACTCCGACACCATCCGCACGCTGGAACTGCAGGTCACCACCAGAACGGTCAACCTGCAGAACGGGGATATCGGAGTGGATGCCGAACTCACCTGGCAGAGTCCGATGGCACAGTTAGACAACAACTGGGGATCGAAATTCTATATTTACAAACGTCGGGCCTTCGAAAATTCCTTCACCATCTCCGACTCGGTAGCGAACACCGTCAACACCTACTTGGATCTGGCGGACGTGTGCGAAAACACTATCGACTACGCCATCGGCATTGACCACAAATACTACATCCCGCTCATCGATGGGTCGCAATCACAGCGCAACTGCCAGTTCATGTCTTCCAACAAGCAGGCTACCGTCATCGACCACACGGAGCCGCGCATGCCCATTTTGGACAGTGTCAGTTACTTGGAAAACAATCAGATACAGCTTGGATTCCACTCGCAAGACCCCTACATGAAGGGATACATCGTCTATATCAACGACCCGCATGAGGAACTGGCCACCGTTTACAACCAGACCTATTACATTGACCCCAACGGAGCCGGGCGTGACTACTACCTCAGCGTGTTCGACTCCTGTTTTCCCCGTTCCAACGCCTCCATCATCACCAGCGATCCCCAGAGCGGGATGCAGCTCTCCGTCACGCCGGACGCCTGCCTGCGCAAAGCCAAGCTTTCGTGGACGGCGTATCGGAATCTGGCCGACGGCATTGACCGTTATGACATTTGGTTGAGCACCGACAATGGGGCCACCTACCAGCTGGCCGGCACCAGCACCACCAACTCCCATACGGTTGAAAACCTCTCCCTCAACCAGCCCTATCGGATTTTTGTCCGTGTCGTCAACCAGACAAACACCATCACCGCCAGCAGCGAGCGGGTGAATTTCGACCTGCAAGCCGACGAATCCATCGATTTCTCCTACATCCGGTCGGTGACCGTCAAAGACAACCACCATATCGAGGTGCGCGTACACACCAGCGGCGACACACTGGAATTCCAGGAAATCACCCTCCAGCGCAGCGACGACGGCATCAACTTCACACCCATAGAGACAAAATCCTATCAGACATCCGTGGCTGCCTACCAGTTTGAGGATATGACTGCCAATTTCAACAAGAACATCTACTATTATCAGACATACATCACCAACAGCTGTGGACTGGAGGCCGGGTATTCCAACATCGCCCACAACATCCTGCTCACCGGCAAGGCCTCCCATCTGGAAAACATTCTCAACTGGAACAACTACGGGATCTGGGACGGCGGCGTATCACAATACCGCATCAACCGCCGTATCGAAGGGGAGCCCATCTTCAGCGAGATTGACGGCACCGCCGGCACCAGCTATTTTGACGACGTGTCCACCCTGTACGAGCTGGGCTCCAAGTTCACCTATTATGTGATTGCCGATGAGAATCCCAACAACTACGGTTTCCAGGACACTTCCGCTTCCAACCACGTCACCGTGGAGCAACGCCCCGGGTTCTATATTCCTAACGCATTCACCCCATTAAGCATACACAACAACATCTTCAAGCCAATGAACAGCTTCATGCCCAACGATGGGACCTACCGGTTCTCCATCTTCTCACGGCAAGGCCAGATGGTCTTCCACACCAGCGATCCCAACGCGGGATGGGACGGGCGACTGAACGGCAAAATCTGCCCCGCGGGCGTGTATGTCTATAAGATCTCATACTACATCCCGGGAGAATCCAGTCCGATTATTAAAGAAGGTACAGTAACGTTGTTGCACTAAGTCCGGCTATCGCCCAACAAAAATCCGAGCTATTCTTTCGGCTTTTCCGTATTGAAAAGAGCTTTCACCATCTGGGCCTCCAAGCCCTCAGCATAAACCTCCTCCGAAGGGGTCGGCCTCAACTTCACGATGATCGCACCATCGGAATCTTCAACCTCCTTGTAGCCTGCGATGGCCCGATTGGCGGCCAGAATACGGGGCGACACCCGCGTAAAATTCAGAAAATCAACCCATAAGGCCACATCGTTCAAATCCTCATCCTGTGCGAGAACATTCCCGTTGCGAAGCACAAGGCTTGTCTTATCCTCTTTTTTTATAAAATAGGCGATAAGATCCTGGTTCAATTTCTGCGGAGCACCATGACGATATATATATATGTACGTCTTCTGCACCCGTCCATTGGCATACTCCTCTGTGGTGCGTATCTTCCCGTTGATGTCGTGGTAATCCCAATCCCCGATGCGTTTCCCTTTCAGATAGTTGCCCGTGCAGGAGACAACCTTTTTCGGCAGGTAGGAGGTGGACTTGCCATTCAGAAGGCCATCCACATAGTGTTCCTCTAAGCAAGGGTTCCCATCTGTATAGTAGGTGATATGGTCCCCGCTCTTTTTATCATCCAGATAATGCGTGATTTCCAACAAGGCCCCATTTTCTTGAGAGAATGTCTTCCACTCGCCCGTTTTTTTGCCCATTGCATAATTTTCCACAGTTATCAGATAGCCATTCTTGGCATAATAGTTCCACAATCCATCCTTAATCTGATCCACGAAAACGCCTTCCGAGGCGATTTTCCCATTCGGATGATAGATGACGGTTTTCACCTTGTGGACACCCTGCTGGAATTCGGAGACACTCTTCAGTTTGCCATCCGGGAAGTAATAGCGGAAGGTGCCGACGGGCACATTGTCCTTGAAGCTGCCCTCGTAAAGCAGTTTCCCGTTCTGGTATTTCTTCCACGGGCCTTGCTTACGTCCCTGTTTGTCGGTCGCATTAAAGCCGACCGTGTCCACCTGGGCATACAATGACATCGCCAGAAGGCATAGCACGAAGAGAATCCATTTTTTCATATCCGTTACATTTTAATCTTTTTAAACATCCGGTTCCATCGAATCTTACCCTTCTCACCAAACTCTTTGAACTTGTCCACTGACAGCCACACCATAGAGGCCTTCCCTACGATATGGTCTTCAGGCACGAAACCCCAGAAACGGGAGTCAGCCGAATTGTGGCGGTTGTCACCCATCATAAAATAATAGTCCATCTTGAAGGTATAAGAGGAGACTTCCTTATCATTGATATAGACCTTGCCGTTTTTCACCTCCAGCTTATTGCCTTCGTATTGGCGGATAATCTGCTCATACAGAACAATATTCTGTTGGTCGATATTCACCGTCATGCCCTTGGAGGGGACAACCAGCGGGCCGAAATGATCCTTATTCCACGGATAATTCGGCGAATGCGGGAACACGGAGGGATCGTAGCCGCCAAGCGTGTCCGAAAGCAGCTGGACCGTATAGCCCATCTTTTCGATTTTCGTGCGCTGCTCCGCATTCAACCGGTAGAGAGCCGTATATTGGTCAAAACGCTGGGCGTCCTCCTCGTTGATATTCAGCTCATGCCGTTTTTTGGCCGACAGCTGCATTCCGGTCGGGTGATACACCAGATACGAATATTGGATGCGTTTGGGGTTGGTGGCAGCTTTCCCGTTGATCATCACCTGTCGGTCCACAATCTGCAGCTCATCGCCGGGAATGGCAATACAACGCTTGACGTAGTTCTCGCGCTTGTCCACCGGACGGGCCACCACATGATACTCCTTCTTCACCACATCGCGTCCCTTGCCCGGATAATAAGTGCCAGGATATTTTGCCAGATAACCGGCAATGGTTTCCGGCGAATAGCGATAGTAATTGTTCTGCTTCTCCGCCGGTGACGCATCCGGATTGAAGATTGCCTCAAACTCACGCACGATGGCATAGTAGCTTTCTGCCTGGCGTTCCAGGGCCACCGTGTCGCCATCGGGATAATTGAACACCACCACATCGTTGTTTTTCACCTTATGAATCGGTTTGGTGCGCAGATACGGCAGTTTTATTATCTCGGAATAGGATTTGGCATATTTCGTGCCTGGCAGCTTATTATGCACAAACGGCACCGCAATGGGCGTGTTGGGCACGCGCACACCGTAGGCAAGCTTGCTCACGGAGAGGAAATCACCCACCATAAGAGAACTCTCCATGGAGGATGTGGGGATCGTATATAGCTCGAACCAGCAGGCCCGGATAATGTAAGCGGCGGCCACAGCGAAAATCAGCGCGTCAATCCATGAGCGGGCGCTGCTCTTCTTGACTTCGGGAAGTTCAGCCCGTGGCACAAACTGTTCCTTCTTGGAAAAGCCCAAGTACGGCAGATATACAAAAAAGAAAAGGGTGCCCAGAATCAATGGAAGATATCCGTTTTTCTTGAACTGATGGATGGTCTCCCACACCATGTAGAAGAACATGAAGATGCCGAGATAGGGAATCAGGAACAGCAGCATCCACCACCAGGGACGATCAATCACCTTGCGAATCCACAGCCATATATTATAAAATGGCACCACGGATAACCAGGGTTTGAGACCCGCCTTCTTAAAAATCTTCCACAAACCAATCTGCCAACCGACAAAGGCGATGACAAGGATTACGATAAGAGCAGTTGTTGATATAAACATACGAATATGAAATTACGTTATTAAAAAGTTTTTAGCTTACAAATTCATGGCAATGTCGGCAAAGTCGTACACGCCGGGATGCCCCTTGAGCCATACTGCCGCCTTCACCGCTCCAAGGGCGAACCCCTGACGGCTGTGCGCCTGATGGATGATGACGATGTCGTCCTCCTCCGAATGCCAACGCACCTGATGGATGCCTGTCACCGAGCCCTCCCGGTGCGCAGTGACGGGAAGGGTATCCTCCGGCATGGGCGTACCGTCGGCAAGCTGCCACCGCTGATAACGCGACACCTCCGACAGCAGCCCCTTAGCCAACGTGACCGCCGTGCCGCTGGGAGCATCCTTTTTGGTCACATGATGCGTCTCCTCAATGCCGGCCTCATATTGGGGTTCCTTGTCCATCCAGGCGGCCAGCTGCCGGTTGAGCTGCATGAAGAGATTGGCTCCCACGCTGAAATTGGACCCGTACACCAGCGAGCCATCATAATTACGGCACAACGCCAGCATTTCAGGCAGTTTATCGTGCCAGCCCGTGGTGCCGACCACCACAGGAATATGGTTTTCGAAGCAACGTCTCATATTGTTCTCCGCCACCGACGGCATGGAGAAATCAATGGCCACATCCGCTGCGAGGAACGCCGACCATCGTGCCGACCAATCTTCCTCATTGTCTATAATGGCAACAATCTCATGGCCGTCGCGACGCAACAGCACCTCAATCTGACGACCCATTTTACCATATCCTAACAGAGCGAATTTCATTTTTTCCAAAATTTATCATTAAAATTTCACCAACGCAGCTGGAGGCTGATGCCATAATACATCGTATTCCGCGCCAGACAAGGCATCACTGACGGTGTCCACCGCAACGAAAGGTCATCGGAGACATCGAAATAGTAGAGGTGTGCATCCACCATGGCATCAATGATGTTCAACGCATATAAGATGGCCGTGATGCCGATGGCAATTTCCATATTACGCCGGTAGTCGTTTTTCAGCTGGATGATATTCTCATTCTCATAGTGGGCATAATCGGGGTTGAGCAACTCAATATTACCATCCCGTCGGTTGATATACTCATTCTTGAACGAGAGCATCTTATCTGCCGAATAGTAAACAAAATAGCCGGATGCGGCCAGCGTGCCATATACGATGGGCAATTTCCAGTACTTGCGGTTGTATATCTGCCCGCCACCAGGGATGATGGACAAGAGCATGGCCGTGGTAGGACTGTGCTTGGCCACTTTGACCGAATCTGCCGGCTTCACTTTTCCGACCGGTTTACGGGATACAAGCGTGTCCTGCGCATCCAGGCACTGGAACGCCGTCACCAACAAAAGCAGGAAAAAAGCCGTTTTCCGAAACATGGGTCCTAACACTTGGATAAGAAACGCTGATTTCGGCGTATTATTGCAGGATATCCATAATATGCTTCAACTCCTCATCGGAAGCGAACGGGATCGTGATAACACCTTTGCCGGAAATATCCTTCTTGATGTTGACTTTGGTTTTGAGTTTCTTGGAAATATCGGTTTGGAAATTCCGAACTTCATCCGAAAGGGTGATTTTCACCCGCGTTTTCGGGGTTTTGTTCTCAGAAAGGAGCTTTTTCACGAGAGCCTCCGTCTGCCGTACCGACAGGGAGTCCTGTATAATCTGCTTCACGACACGGTTTTGCAGCAGCTCATCCTCCACCATCACCAGTGCGCGGGCATGTCCCATGGAGATGAGATTGTCGCGCACGGCAATCTGCACATCTGTGGAGAGTTTGAGTAAGCGCAGATAGTTGGAGACCGTGCTCCTGTCCTTGCCCACCTTCTCGCTGAGCTCCTCCTGGCTGAGGTGGCACTCTTCAATCAGTTGCTGATAGCATACGGCAATTTCGATGGCGTTCAGATCCGAACGCTGGATATTCTCCACCAGTGCCATCTGGATGGAGCGGGCGTCGTCCACCGTGCGCACGAACGCAGGAATCTCCGTGAGTCCCGCCAGCTTGGCGGCACGGAATCGGCGCTCGCCGGAGATGAGCTGATATTTGCCATTCTCAATGGGCCGGACCGTCACTGGCTGAATCAGGCCATATGTCTTGATGGAGGCCGCCAGCTCCGCCAGCTCCGTCTCGTCGAATTTGGTCCGAGGCTGATAGGGGTTGGCTTCGATGGAGTCAATCCGAATAAAGCTGTTGCTGCCGGACACATGAGGATTGGACGACCCTTTGGGGATTTCGGCACCGCCCAACAGGGCCCCCAGACCGCGCCCGAGGGGTTTGTCGTTCTTGGTCATAATCGTGTTTGTTTAAATAGTATAACCGTTCTTCAGAAGGAACTCCTTGGCCAGATTCAGATAGTTGATGTTGCCTCTCGACTGCACATCGTACAGCACGATGGGCTTCCCGAAGCTGGGAGCCTCGCTCAGGCGCACGTTACGGGAGATCACCGTCTCGAACACAATGCCTTTGCAATGCTGTTTCACATCGTCCACCACCGCATTCGAAGACTTGTACCGCGAGGTGTACATCGTGAGCAGGATGCCCTCGATGGCCAGGTCGGGGTTCATATTCGACTGGATCAGGCGGATGGTGTTCAGCAGTTTGCCGAGGCCCTCCAAAGCGAAATACTCGCACTGGACGGGAATGATGACCGAGTCGGCGGCCACCAGCGCGTTCAAGGTGATGAGGCCGAGCGACGGGGCACAGTCGATGAAGATGAAATCATAGTCGCCCTTGAGAGCATACACCGCGTCTTTCATACGATACTCCCGACGGTCGAACGAGATCATCTCGATTTCCGCACCCACCAGGTCGATGGTGGCGGGCAACAGGTCCAAATGCGGGATCTTCGTCTTCTGTATGGCTTCCGTCGCCATACGGTTGCCGATCATGCAGTCATAAACGCTGACACTCTCCTCGTCGGGTTCGAAACCCACACTGCTGGACGCATTTGACTGGGGGTCCGCGTCAATCAGCAGAACATGGAAGTCCAGCACCGCCAGCGAGGCGGCCAGGTTGACGGCGGTGGTCGTCTTGCCCACCCCACCCTTCTGATTCACTATGGCGACAATCTTACCCATTATAATGTAAGGTCTAAATCGTCAAAATTCACGTCCACCTTCTCGTTATCGTCACGCATCTCGGGATCGAACATCGTCTCCTCGGGGACTTTGCCCGTGCGGATGAAGTCGATCACCCCAGCCAAGGCGTTCTGGAACTTGTCAAAATCCTCCTTATAAAGGAACACCTTGTGTTTTTCATAAAAGAAACCACCCGTATCCGCATTGAACTTGCGCTTGCTCTCCGTAATGGTCAAATACAACTCTTCCGTTCTCGTACTTTTCACATCGAAAAAATACGTTCTCTTACCGGCCTTCACGGCACGCGATAAGACTTCATTCTTCTCTTGATTTTCCATTTTTTTATGTTTTTAAGTGTTCTGTCTAAAATAATTATACCTATTTTCTTCTGTTCTGCTGCTCCTTCAGCATCTTGGCCTGCTGTTTCTGCATCTCCTCCATCTTAAGCTGCCATTTGGACTTCTTCACCGGTTTCTTCATGTTCTCCTGCAACTGCGCACGCAGTTTGTCCTCATTCACCGCAAAGCGGAAGATGAACATCTGTAGGAAGGTGGCCAAGTTGAACAGGAGATAGTAATAGGTCAGTGCGGAAGAGAAATTGTTGAACATGAAGAGGAACATGATCGGCATCATGTACATCATAATGTTCATCATCCGCTGCTGGTCCTTGTTGCCCTGAGCGGGACTCATCAGCTTGTTGTTCAACCAGGTGTAAACAATGGTGGCGATAGTCATGAGGATGGTGAAAAGGCTCATGTGGTCGCCGTACAGCGGCACCCTGTGGCCGAAATCCCAGATGGAGTCATACGTGGAGAGGTCCTCCGCCCAGAGGAACGACTTCTGCCGCAGCTCGTATGCCGCCGGGAAGAAGCGGTACATGGCAATCAGGATGGGCATCTGGAGCAGCATGGGCAGACATCCGCCGGCAGGGCTCACGCCCGCGCTCTTGTAAAGACTCATGGTGGCCTGCTGCTTCTTCATCATGTCCTCCTCCTTGGGATAACGGGCGTTGATGGCCTCAATCTCCGGCTTCAAGGCACGCATCTTGGCCGACGACATGTACGTCTTGTAACTGACCGGCAATACCACTATTTTTATAAAGATAGTCAGAATCAAAATAATGAGGCCGTAATTCAAGCCGTAAGCCTCCAACCAGTTGAAAATCGGGATAATGATGAACCGGTTGATCCAGTGCAACAGGAAGAAGCCCCAACCCAGAGGCACCTGACGCTCCAGTTTCATGTTATAGCCCTTCAGCAGACGGTACTGGTTCGGGCCCACATACATCGACATGCCAAAAGATCCCTTGTTCAGGTCGGGCATCTCGAAATCCAGCGTGGCCGAGCAGTTTTTCAGCACCGATGTCTCCGACTTGTCCGGTGATGAGACCTGCAGCGTGGCTGAGCTGAACGGTCTGTCGTCCACAATCAGACAGGTGGTGAAGAACTGCTGCTTGAACGAGACCCACTTCAACGGGGAGGTGAAATCCTGCTGGGCATCCTTGCGCTCGTCCAGATTGGACACATCGTCCGTATTATCCATATAATAAATGGACGTGAGGTTCTTTTCCGTCTCATAATTTTTCTCCACCGTCCGGGGTTGGGCGGTCCACTCCAGCGTATAGTCGTGCTTGCTCGCATAGAGGTATTTCTCCATGTTCACAAAACGGATCTTATAGGAAAAACGGTAGTCGTCGGGAGTGAACGTGTATAAGTACTCGATATAGGAAGTGGCATCCTGTGTCTGGCAGGCAACCGCATCGCCTGTAATATTGGGATAGATGCGCAGCGACAGCGTATTGTTCTTGTCGTCCACCACCAATGTGTCCGCCTCCTCCGACAGAAAATAGCAGTCGCGGGTATTGAGCTCCGTCTGGTCGTGGAGCATCAGCTGGATGCCCATGTCATTCGAGCCGTCCTCGAAGAGCACCAGCGGCAACTTGGCCGAATCCTTCGGCGTATAACGGTAAACGTCTTTCAGCATGGCCTTGCGAAGGCATCCGCCCTTCTTGCTGAAATAATAGATTGCCTTGTTGGTCTCCACCACATAGTCACCCGTATCGGCAATTTGGGGATTGGAAAACTGTTGTACGGCTGTTAGGGCCGGGTCGGAGGCGGCTGTTGCTGTTGCCGCCGTGTCTGTCGTCAAGGATAGTGCAGTCGTGTCTTCAGCCTGTCTCGCAACCTGCTCTGCCAACTGTTTCTCCTGCGCCTCTCTGATCTTCTGATTCCGATTCGTCTGATAAAAGCTAAAGCCCAAAAACAAAAGGAAAATCAAAAGTAATCCAATGACTGTATTCTTATCCATCTTTGCAATTTTAATCGGGTGCAAAGATACAAAAAAAAGAAAAATATTTTTGGTGTCCCTATTATTATTACAACCGTCACACATCCTCCCGCACTAACAGCGGGCTTTCGGGAACCTGGTCGGGACGGAGAAAGCTGAAGAAGTAATTGGCGTCCGGGATGGATTTCACGGGACCGAGGCGGCTTTGGAGAGTGTCACGGACCCTTTCGCGCTGGGAGATGCCCAAGGCCACGCACATAGTCTTGAGGAAAGTCTGCGCCTCTTCGGAAGACTCCTCCCCCAGCAAGCCGGAAATGTCACGGACCGACAAACGGGCCTCCCCGGCGAGCACATCCAGCACATCCGACACGTCCACGCCGCGGTTGCAGGAGAGCAGCAGCAGGTAATCATAATCCGCATAGTCGCAGGGGAACAGACGGGAGCCCTGTTTGTTGAACAGATAGAAATCCTCCTCAAACATGGAAAAGCCCAGCAGCGGGAAACGGATAGCCTGGTCGTCATTGGCCTCCGACACCTTGTTGGGCATGAAGAGCATACGCACATCACCCAAGCTATTCAGGCAAGCGTCGAACACGGGGAACGCCTTCTCAGGTTGGTCGGCGATGGGGGTGTGATTCTCTAAAAACACGAAATCCCGACGGAAAAGATGCGTCAGTGTGTCAGCGAACTGCAGCGGGGCTTGGTCCGACAGTGCCAACAGGAGATAATAATCCCGCGACTTGCCGAAATCATCCAGCCAGCCCACCTTGGTTTCCCTCGGGACATTCAGTTTTATCAGTTTGGCCATTACGGCGGCAAAGATACGATTTTTTAATTAAGAAAAGAAGGGATTAGGGATAGGGGTTTTCAATCACATGTCTCATCCTCTCACATCCATCGCATTGCGCAAAGCACTGCCAATCAGCATGAAGGAGAGAACCAGCAGCATGATGGCCGCACCGGGCACCAAGGCAAGGTAGGCCTTGTCGAGCACGATATAGGCATAGTTTTCCTTCATCATCATGCCCCACGAAGGGGTTGGGGGCTGAACGCCGAGGCCCAGGAAGCTGAGGCCCGCCTCGGTGAGGATGGCCGAAGAGAAGTTAGAGGCCGCAATGACGATGATGGTGCCGGTGATATTGGGCAGAATGTGTTTGAAGATAATCCGGAAATTGGAGTAACCCAATGCCCTACCCGATTCGACGAACTCCTGCTCGCGAAGGCTGATGACCTGCCCGCGCACCACACGCGCGATGTCCACCCACATGGTCAGGCCAATGGCGATGAAAATCTGCCAGAAGCCCTTGCCGAGGGCAAAACTGATGGCAATGACGAGCAGCAGCGTCGGGATGGACCACACCACATTAATTATAAACATAAGCACATCATCCACCCGTCCTCGGTAATAGCCGGCCACCGCCCCCACGATAATGCCGATGATAAGGGCGATAAAAATGGACAGGAATCCCACGGAAAGGCTGACGCGGGTGCCTAACATCAGCTGGCTGAGCACATCGCGCCCATAACGGTCAGTACCTAACAGGAAACGCTTGGTGATGATGGGCTTGGATGCCACCTCCTGACGGGAGAAGGCCATCCACTCGTCCTGCTCCAGCGGACGAACCCAGACGGAATCCTCCGACAATCGGACATCACTGACCGGAATGGTGCGGTACTGCGCCGGCTGTCCGAAGAGCATCTTGCGAATAAAGCCCACCCGCGGCACGTCGTGTTCCGGACGCACCTGCAACTCCTGAACAGAGAAGCCGGGGCCGCGCAATGCAATTTCCAACTGCTGATGGTTACAGTAAGGCGTGCTGTCGGGCGTGATAAGATAGCCCAGCACAGCCACCAACGTAACCAAAAGGATGAATCCTAGGGAGACCATGCCCTCCCACTCCTTCTTGAAACGCTGCCATGTCAGCTCGGTGAGGGATGTCGCCTTATATTCCGTTTGTTTTTTTTTCTTGAAAAAATTCATCGTCCTTTGTTCGGGCTGCAAAAATACAATTAAATTCGGCTTGCGACATTTTTTTAGTGGCACGGTGAGTGTGTGCTACATCTTTTTTAGTATTTTTGCGGCGTGAAATGGAAAAGTGGGAAAGATGAGAAGTGGGCAAATGGGGATGAACCCCATCGCCTTACAAGCTTTACAACTTTCGCACTTTGTAACTTTATAACTTTTAAACTCAAAAAATATGGGAAGAGCTTTTGAATACCGCAAAGCACGAATCTTTAAACGCAACGCATACCTGGCCCGCACGTTCACCCGCATCGGCAAGGAAATCACCATGGCCGCCAAGGCCGGCGGTCCCGATCCCGACCAGAACTCGAAACTCCGTCTACTGATCCAGACGGCGAGAAACGAGAACATGCCGAAAGACAACATCGACCGCGCCATCAAGCGGGCTTTCGAGAAGGACCAGTCCGACTACAAGGAGATGGTCTATGAAGGCCGCGGACCTCACGGCATCGCCATCCTCATCGAGGCGGCCACCGACAACAACCAGCGCACCGTCGCCAACGTTCGCAGCTACTTCAACAAATTTGGCGGCTCGCTCGGCACTTCCGGCATGCTCGATTTCCTGTTCGATCACAAGTGCATCTTCACCGTGGCCCGTACCCCGGAAATCGACATCGAGGAGTTTGAGCTTTCCATGATGGATTTCGATGCTGAAATCGATGCCGACGACGAGGAAATCATCGTCATGGCCGAATACAAATCCTTCGGCCCCATCCAGAAATACTTGGAGGACAACAAGTACGAAATCAAGAGTTTCAAGATGGACCGCATCCCCAAGGAGCTGAAAGCCCTTAACGACGAGGAGCGCGCCGAAGTCAACGTCCTGTTAGACAAGATCAACGAGGACGAGGATGTGACCAACGTATATCACAACATGGAGGAGCCGGTGGAGGAGGAATAGTCTTTAGCAATTGGCCGTTGGCTTTTAGTTTCAGACAATAGACTAAAGGCCA
>JAIKYR010000109.1 GCA_024682995.1 Bacteroidales bacterium
CCGCAGGGTCGGATTAAGTGCGGAATCACCAACAAAGACGCTGTTGTGGCCTAAAAATCATCATTTTTGGGGATGAACCGATTGCGGGAAGGCGTGTACCTTTGCAGAAAATTTTAAAACTGTTTCAATATGGATAAAAAATTGACTTTCAGAAATGTAGCCATAGTCTTGCTGATGGCCGTGGCGTATCTCCTTATCTTCATTTTGGGTGCCACAAGCGGCGCCATCCACCCGGCGTGCTACGCCTATATCGGTGCGTTGCTGCCTGTTGCGTTCGCGCTGGTCTATCTCAACACCTGCACACTCATCCGAGGCTTCGGCGCGGCAACTGCATTGAATGGCTTTATATTCGTGCTGTTCCTGATAGCCGGAGAGGCTGATGTGGCTTACATCATCGGAACGATTGTTATGACCGCATTGGCTGAGGTTCTCAGAAAGACAAACGGTTACGACACTCTTAAGGGTGTGCGTTGGAGTTTCGTGCCCTTCGCCTTCTCCTTTTTCGCCTACACCATCCACTGGTGGACCGACACCGAAGGCTCCCTTGCCGCCGCCGTGGAGGAGATGCCCGCCGGTTACGACGCGCTGATGAAACCCGTTATCGACAACGTCCCCATGCTAATAGTGGCGCTGGTTCTGACCATCCCCGTGGCAATATTCGGGATGCGTCTGGCGGAACGCATATTGAGAAAACGTGCGGAGGGATTGGAATAAAAATAGTGTATATGGACAAAAAAGAGAAAATCCTTCCACGCCTTCTGGCATATGCCGGAAAGAGAAAGGTGCTGACCTACCTTTCCATGGTGATTGCGGGTATCAGCCAGTTGCTGGCACTTGCCCCCTTCATTTACATTTGGACAATTCTCCGCGATGTGATAGCTGGCGACTATAGCTGTATTGCCCATTATGGATGGATGGCCGTAATCTTTGCCATTGCTTCCATCGTGGTCTATTTCGGCGGCCTGATGTGCTCACACCTTGCAGCCTTCCGCATCGCCGCCAACATGCGAAAAAAACTGATGCAACATATCATGACCCTGCCCATCGGTTTTTTGGACAGTTTGGGTAGCGGCAAGGTGCGCAAATGGGTTCAAGAATCAACGCAATCCACGGAGACTTACCTTGCCCACCAGCTTCCCGACAAGGCTGGCATGTACGCCACCATGATAGGACTTGCGGTGCTGATGTTCCTTTTTGACTGGCGGATGGGACTATTATGTTTGGGAACAGTACTGTTGGCCATCATCGTTATGGTGACCTTGATGACAGGCCCCACACTGAAAAGGAAATTGGGAGAGTACAACAAGGCTCTGGATGCAATGTCAAATGAGGCGGTAGAATATGTGCGGGGCATTCCTGTGGTGAAGACATTCGGACAGTCGGTCTTTTCCTTCAAACGCTTCAAAGATTCTATCGACCAGTACCGTAAATGGGTAATTGCCTACACAATTGACCTACGTATGCCAATGACCCTATACACCACGCTGGTTAACGCCTCATTCGCCGTGCTCATCGGCCTGACACTGGTGATGGCAAAAGGAGGAAATGCTGACGGGGAATTCCTAATGAACCTTCTGTATTATGTAATCATCACCCCTGCCATTGCAGTTACTCTCAACCGCATCATGTTCGCCAGCGAAAACGAGATGATTGTGGCCGAAGCGCTGGACAAGACCGGCCGAATCTTAGCTATAGAACCGCTGAAGGATCCGGAAGATACAAAACTGCCACATGAGAATGAGCTGGAGCTGAAGGATGTCCGTTTCCGATACCCGGATGCCACCAGATTTGCCGTTGACGGCATTTCAATGGACATAAGGCCAGGACAGAAAATCGCATTTGTGGGTCCTTCCGGCGGAGGCAAGACCACTACGGCCAGCTTGATGGCCCGTTTCTTTGATGTCACGGAAGGCAACATCACTTTGGGTGGTGTGGACATACGCCATATCCGCAAAAAAGAGCTGATGGACAGGATTTCCTTTGTCTTTCAGGACAGCCGCCTTCTGAAAACCAGCATTTTGGAAAATGTCCGGATGGGACGTCCCGATGCTTCGCGCGAGGAGGTGCTGGAAGCTCTGCACAAAGCCCAATGCGATGACATCATAGCCAAACTCCCTCAGGGTATCGACACCGTCATCGGCACCAAAGGCACCTACCTATCGGGCGGCGAGCAGCAACGGGTGGCCATCGCCCGCGTGATGCTCAAGAATACGCCCATCGTCATTCTGGATGAAGCGACAGCCTTCGCCGACCCCGACAACGAGACACGTGTCCAGCAGGCCTTTTCACGGATGGCCGAAAGCGGCAAGACCATCGTGATGGTGGCACACCGCCTCTCTTCCGTCACCAGTGCCGACTGCATCTATGTACTGGAAGAGGGACGCATCACCGAACAGGGGACGCACAACGAGTTGCTTGCCAAAGATGGCAAGTACGCCACCATGTGGAAACAATATGTCGAATCTGTTAAATGGAACATAAAATGAGCATCATCGGTACACTACGTCATAAATATGCCCTCTCGCAGCAGGGTGCCCGCGACCTCGTGAAATCCTGCCTGGCCAGCGCGGGAATGGACATTGTCCTTATGCTGCCCGTCGGACTCCTCTTCTTCTTGGTGAAAGACCTGATGGAAGGCAACCCGCTAGACACTTGGGGCTATGTGTGGAAAATCGCGCTCTGCCTCGTGGCAATAGCGGCCATGGAGTTCTTCAAATACAACAAGCAGTTCACCTCCGTCTATCTGGAAAGCGGTCGCCGCCGTATCGCGTTGGCCGAGAAGCTGCGCCGTCTGCCGCTCTCGTTCTTTGGCAAGAAAGACCTCGCTGACCTCACCAGCACCATCATGGCCGATGCCGCCACCATCGAGACGGGCACGTCGCACTGGGTGCCGGAACTAATCGGTTCGATGATTTCCACCACCCTTATCGGAATCAGCCTCTTTTTCTTTGACTGGCGCATGGCTCTCGCCGCAGTCTGGGTCATCCCGATAGCCATCGCCATCGTCCTCTTCTCCGCCAAGTTCCAGAACCGCTACAATCGTCGCAACGTTCAGGCCAAGGTCGCCCTCGCCGATCACATTCAAGAAGGGCTGGAGGCATTTCAGGATATCCGTGCCAACGATGCCGAGAAGAAATATCTTGACGACCTGTTTCCCCGCATCGACCTTGTGGAGAAACGCGCCATAGAGGCCGAATTGGGCGTTGCCTACTTCGTGGTGAGCGGCCAGATGGTTCTGAAATTGGGCATTGCAACTGTCGCCTTGACAGGAGCGTATCTGTTATCGGCAGGAAGCATTGGTGTAATGACATTCTTTATGTTTCTGCTGGTGGCATCCCGTCTCTACGACCCAATGTCCGGTTCTTTAATTAATCTGGGTGCCGTCGTCTCATTAGGTATCCAATGTGAACGCATGGACGAAATCCTTTGCCACGAAGAGCAGCGTGGCGTGGAATCGCTCTCAAACAAAGGCTATGACGTGGAATTCAAGAATGTCCGTTTTGCATACGATACATCTGAAACGGTACTTGACGGTGTCACATTCACGGCACGTCAAGGAGAGGTTACCGCACTCATAGGACCTTCTGGCTCAGGAAAAACCACCGTATCCCGACTGGCATCACGCTTCTGGGACATCCCCTCCGGTACCATCACGGTAGGCGGGATGGATATCTCAAAGATTGACCCCGAGACGCTGATGAGTCTCTACTCCATAGTCTTCCAGGATGTCACATTGTTCAATAATACAGTGTTGGAGAACATCCGCATCGGCCGCAAGGACGCCACTGACGAGGAGGTCATTGCAGCGGCGAAACTGGCGCACGTCGATGCCTTCGCAGAGAAACTGCCCGACGGTTGGAACAGCCTTATAGGCGAGAACGGCAGTGAGCTATCCGGAGGCGAGCGTCAGCGCATCTCTATCGCCCGCGCCTTCCTAAAGGATGCCCCCATTATTCTGCTCGACGAAGCCACCGCATCGCTTGATGTTGAGAACGAGACCTTCATCCAGGAATCGCTGTCACGTCTGGTCAAGGACAAGACCGTTATCATCATCGCCCACCGTATGCGCACCATCGCCAGTGCCGACAAGATTGTGGTGCTGAAGGACGGCCGCGTGGCGGAATGCGGCACCCCTGCCGACCTCACCGCTTCGGGAGGCTTCTACAAGAAGATGCAAGACCTGCAGCAAGGCGCTTTGGGCTGGAACATGTAAAACAT
>JAIKYR010000112.1 GCA_024682995.1 Bacteroidales bacterium
TAGACATCGCCTACGAGATCTCCCGGAAGTACGATGCTGTGGACGTGAACCCGCAGGAGATGGAACGGGTGCAAGAACGTCTGGACCTCATTTACACGCTGGAACACAAATACCAGGTGGACAACATCCAAGGATTGTTGGACATCTTAAGCAACCTGCAGCGTGAGAGCGAGGCCTATCAGGATAACCGGGAGCAACTGGCCACTCTGGCCATCCGGATTGGTGAGCTGCGGGGGACAACACAAAAGCTGGCCCAACAGCTTTCCGAGCGGCGCAAGGAAGTGCTGGACAAACTATGTGCGGACGTGGAGACCCGGCTTGTGCGACTGGGAATGTCGGATGCAAAATTCGAAATCCTCCTGACAGATAGTGGCGAGCTGATGGCGAACGGTGCCGACAGAGTGGAATTCCGATTCTCTGCCAACCGTGGTAGTGCACCTGCGGACCTTGGCAAAGTGGCCTCCGGCGGCGAACTGTCGCGCGTGATGCTGGCACTGAAGTCCATCATCACCGACAGCCGTCTCCTACCGACGGTCATCTTCGATGAAATCGACACCGGCATCTCGGGGGAAACCGCCAACCGCGTTGGCGAGGTGATGCGCCTGCTGGCAGAAAACCATCAGGTGGTCACCATCACACATCTGCCGCAGATAGCCGTGCGTGGGAACCAGCATCTGCTTGCTTACAAAGAAAATACAGAAAATCAAACTATTACGAATATCTGCCAGCTGGACGGTGAAGACCGTGTGAGGGTCGTTGCCGGCATGTTGAGCGGCAATGAACGGTCGGAGGCGTCCCTGACCACTGCGCGGGAAATGCTTCAGAACACTTTCACCCAAACCTTTAATGCCACGACATTATGAAACGTATTGTATTGATTATATGCTTGTTCAGTATAATGCTGCCGATTGTTAACGCACAACATCGGAGCGACCGCCAAGAGAAAAGATTCGTGTTTATGAGTTCCCTGGGCTTTTCCAGCGGAGTCGGCTCGATAAAGCTACCCGACTACACCCGAACAGTTGAGGACTGGATGATGGTTGTCAATAAGAATACAAATGTAATGATACACCAATTTATTGGGTATCAATTTAATAACAATTTTCAATTGGGTATTGGGACCGGCATTGACATTTGGAAACGTACAGCCTTCATCCCGTTGTATTTGGGTATGAATGTCATCATGATTGACAAGCGCGTGGCACCGGTCTTCGCCCTCAATCTCGGGTATAGCTTCAAATGGTATAGGCAGTCCGCACCGGAGTCGGTGACTCACGTCATCCACGGTTCCGACCCGGGTCCGATGGGCGAGGCGGGTATCGGTCTGCGCATACGTTTCAACAACCGTTTAGCCATTATGTTCACCGCATTATACAAGCTCCAGATAACCTCCATCCGCTACACTTCCAATCCGGTCAACATGGATTATGCCTCCATCCTGACGGACGACATCAAGAAAAACCAACTGTATCATTTCGCCGGTGTCCGTGTCGGCCTTTTATATTAAAACCCCATGAAAGAAGAACTTACTTATACAGAAGCCTTTGAGCAGCTGCAGACCATCGTCACCCAGATGGAAAATGCGGACATCAGTGTGGATGACCTTTCCGAGAATATCAAGAAGGCCTCCAAACTGATCAAGATATGCCGTGACAAGCTCACCAAAACCGAAGAGGAGGTGAATAAAACCATAGCCGAACTGTCGTAGCATGTCCACTTTCGACCTGATAGCCCAAGACATTGAGGAATACTGCGAGGCGCACACCACCCCGGAGGATGCTTTATTGTACCGTCTGAACCGTCAGACGTACCTGCAGACCATCAACCCGCGGATGTGTTCCGGGCACCTGCAGGGGCAATTCCTTACGATGTTGTCCACGATGATGCGTCCGAAGTTCGTCTTGGAGATTGGCACATTCACGGGTTATTCGGCCATCTGCCTGGCTGCCGGTCTTGCCGATGGCGGTGTGTTGCACACTATTGAGTCGAATCCCGAATATGAGGAGCGTATCCGGGCGTATGTGGCGCAATCGACGCCGGGTGACCGCATTGTGCTGCATATCGGTGACGCCAAAGAGGTTGTGCCCACACTGGAACCGATATGGGATCTGGTCTTCATTGATGCAGAGAAAGAGGACTACCGTTCTTATTATGACGAAGTACTTCCACGCGTGCGACAGGGCGGTTTTATTCTGGTTGACAATGTGTTGTGGAACGGCAAGGTGACTCAGGAACTGTCACGTCACGACCGCGACACGCAAGCTATTATGGAATTTAACGATTATGTGCAACAGGATGACCGCGTGCGGAATATGCTGCTGCCTTTCCGTGACGGTATTATGATGATAGAAAAACGTTAATCATGCGCATAGATATACTCACTCTTTTCCCTGACATGTTCACCGGCGTTTTCGGCAATTCGATTCTGAAACGCGCCGTGGACAAGCAGTTGTTGGAGTTGCATACGCACAACATCCGCGACTGGACCACCGACAAGCACCACAAGGCCGACGACTATCCGTTTGGCGGAGGTGCAGGTATGGTCATGATGATTGAGCCCATCGCCCGCTGTATCGAAGAGCTTCAGAGCCAGCGCACTTATGACGCCATTTACCTGATGGCTCCCGACGGCACGCCCTTCAACCAGCATAAAGCCAATCAGATGTCAATGCTGAACAACATCATGCTCCTGTGCGGGCATTACAAGGGTGTGGACGAACGTGTGCGCGAACTGTTTGTCACTGAGGATATCAGCATTGGCGATTACGTACTCTCCGGCGGCGAGATTGCCGCCATGGCCATCACCGATGCGCTGGCCCGCATCATCCCGGGAGTCATCAACGACGGCACGTCGGCCCTCTCCGACTCCTTCCAGGACGACCTTCTCTCGGCGCCGGTCTATACCCGGCCGGCAGACTTCCGCGGCCATCGTGTGCCCGACGTGCTGCTCTCCGGCAATGACAAACTCATCGCCGAATGGAAAATGGAACAACAATTGCAACGAACCCAAGCCCGAAGACCTGATCTGTTGAACAAATGAGGAAAATTCTACAGGATATTTTCACAAAAAACGGACATTTTAATGTCTTTTACGCACTGCTCCTGCTGGCGGCGGTCACCTTACCGATGACCACTTTCCTCATGCTGCCCATCGCCATCCTCATGCTCCTGAATGTCGTGGTGGAATGGAACTGGCGGCAGAAATGGCATAATATCCAACGCCATAAAGCGGTGCCCTCATTTTTTATTTTCCTATGCTTATATCTGATTCCATTCATCGGACTGATATTGTCCTTCAACAAAGGCCGCGCCATGAGCTGCTTCGACGGCTATCTCTGGTTTTTGGTAGCCCCAATCTTTTTGACATACGATCCGGAATTATTCACAAACAAGCGTATCCGGATTGTTCTTAAGTATTTCGCGTTTTCAACGATTCTGCATGCGTGCATCCTGTTGGGCACCGCCACATATCGTTTGCTGAAGACGGGCGACAGCAGCGCCTTCTATTATATAAAACTGTCATTCCTGCGTCACCCCTCCTACGTGGCCATGTATTCCACATTCACGTTTTTCCTATTGTTATATTTTATACATCATTATAAAAAAATCCTCTCGCCGCCTAAAGTAATCGCTATCATCCTGTCGCTGATTATTCTGCTTGTATTGATAGTGTTGTTGCAATCCAAAGCCGGTCTGATTGTGTTTGCCATACTGACTGTCATGTGGTTCGTGTATTTCACTTGTCATGTGCGGTACAAGTTAGCTTGGGGGGCTCTGTTTCTGGCGCTCACGGTCGGATTGGGGTTATTGGTTTTCCGCACGGATGTACTGCCGGTCAACCGCCTGCAGGAGACCATCACGCAAGTCCAGCATCATAAGGAGAAACCTTACGGCCATGGCAGCAGCGAAATCCGCCTCACCGTTTGGAAATCCACCCTTGAGATTATCCGCAAGAATCTGCCTTGGGGGGTGGGCACGGGCGATGCCACGGACGAGCTTTGCCTGAATGCCATCCACAAGAATTACACCAACCTCATCGGGCATCATTTCAATGCGCACAACCAGTATCTGCAAACACTGCTCACCGTCGGCATTCCCGGACTGATCATATTGCTAACCTACTGTTTTTACCCGTTGTATTTCTCCATCCGGAAAAAGGACATGTTATATCTCTCTTTCGCAATAATTCTGATTTTCAACCTGTTAGTAGAATCAATGTTCGAAATACGGGCCGGGGTGCAGTTCTTTGCCATCATCAATGTCCTATTATGGCTTCTCTCGGTGAAAAAGAAACTGCAGACAGGTCAAGAAGAAAGAATTACATCAGAAAACGTCCATAATTGACGCCGTTTGCGCCAATTCTACCGATTCTGGTAGCGCCCTTCAATGACGTTCCAATCCACAACCTGCCACAGAGCGTTCAGATGGTCGGGACGACGGTTCTGGTAATCCAGATAATAGGCGTGCTCCCATACATCAAAGGTAAGCAGCGGGGTGAGGCCCTTTTGCACCGGGTTGGCGGCGTTGGTCTCCTGCGAGATCACCAGCTTGCCCTCATTGTCGGCAGACAGCCATACCCAACCGGAACCGAACAGGGTGGCACCAGCCTGCACAAAGGCTTTTTGGAACTCATCGAAGGAACCGAATTGGCTTTGGATGGCCTCCGCCAGCCGGCCAACGGGCTTGTTGTCGGCCTTCGGCGCATTGAATTGCAGGAAATAGAGATTATGGTTCAAAATCTGACCTGCATTGTTCAACATACCACCGGTTGCTTTTTTGACAATTTCTGTCAGCTCCATGTCCGCAAACGGCGTGCCTTCCATGGCTGCATTCAGGTTATTGACATACCCTTGAAGATGTTTCCCATGATGGAATCCGATGGTTTTTTCGGAAATGACAGGTTCCAGGGCGTTTGCCTCATATGGCAGAAATAAAAGTTCGATTTTTTTCATTGTGTGATTATTTTATGGTGTTCAGAATGTTATATGCGTTTTTTTTTTTTTAATGTTCTTAAAGTTTATAAGCCACGCGCAGATTATGGGTGCCTGATTGCAGAGGCGCGATTCATCGCACCTGCGCAAAGCATCATCATCGCAATAAGAGTAAAGGTCTTTTTCATATCTATAAGGTTTTAATTTTCAATGTCAAAAGCTAAAAGCCAATGGCTAAAGGCCAACGGCAGCTCAATTCTTCACACAACGCACGGACATACCATACGTTGCCGGGTCATGTTGAAGCTCTACAGACACCTTGTCCCTCCTCATTTCAAAAAAGTCATACTGTTCAGTGTCGTTCGAACCCCAATGAGTACATGTCCAAAACCAAACCGCCTCATGAAATTCAGACATCTGATGCAGGGCGGCACAGTACCAACCAGCCGGCATGGCATTGAAACCTGAGGCATTGTTTATGCTCTGATTATTGCCCGGCGAGCACTCCACCGAACTGCTTGACCA